>JAZPXS010000034.1:0-8749 GCA_045543775.1 Clostridia bacterium | reverse complement strand
GGATCGTAGCCATGTCGTTCTGTGAGCCAGGAGTTGTCTGGGTTGGTTGTCTTCCTAAGACCGCTTGGCCTCCGACTTGGACCTTTTCTTGTTCTTGCGTTGTTCTTGGTGTTCTGTCCTCTTACGGGGAGTCCTCTTCTGTGACGGAGTCCTCTGTAACAACCGATTTCTATAAGGCGTTTGATATCAAGAGCAATCTGTCTTCTTAAGTCACCCTCAACAGTATAATCTCTGTCGATGATTTCTCTGATTTTGGAAAGCTCATCTTCTGTTAAATCTTTAACTCTGGTGTCAGGATTAACTCCTGCTTCTGCTAAAATCTTGTTGGAGCTCTTTACGCCGATACCATATACATAAGTAAGGCCGTATTCAACTCTCTTTTCATTAGGTAAGTCTACACCTGCTATTCTTGCCATTAGCTTATTGCACCTCCTGTTTTGATATTTGCAAATAGTATATTTCATAACCAAAAGGGTTCACAGTAATTCTACTGTGCAGCCGCACCCTCACGGCTATAAGCCTAAATGAGTTCTTTTGCTGCTTTGCAGCATATGGGTTATTAGCCCTGTCTTTGTTTGTGCTTAGGGTTCTCGCAAATAACCATAATCTTGCCTTTTCTCTTGATTATTTTGCACTTTTCGCACATGGGTTTTACTGATGGTCTTACCTTCATTTTGGCTACCTCCTTATAAAACGTGCTTTAACTTAAATAAATCAACTAATTGTTATTGCAAAGTAATTATTTTGCTCTCCAGGTGATTCGTCCTCTTGTTAAGTCGTAGGGACTCATCTCAACTGTCACCTTGTCTCCGGGAAGGATTCTTATAAAATTCATACGAAGCTTTCCGGAAATATGAGCAAGTATTCTGTGTCCGTTTTCAAATTCTACCTGGAACATTGCATTGGGCAGTGCCTCAATGACTGTTCCTTCCAATTCCAAAACATCCTCTTTTGCCAAGTACAAAACCTCCCTTTCTTATTATTCCGATATCTCGTTTGTATATCTCATAATGGAGTATCTTACCTCTTTGTTGGTAATCTTGCCTACCGTCAGGAGCTTATTTACAATAAACTCATCCTTGTCACCGGTAAGGTTTACGTGCTTTATCTTCTTCTTTTTGGGAGAAGATACCTTGCGTCCCTTTCCGTTACAAAGGTACAGGTAGTTATCCTCACAAGATATTACAATGAAACATTCGCCCGCATCTCTGCCTTTGGATGCATAAACAAATTCACCTTGATGAATATCCATATATTTATTCTACCTCATCATAAGCTGTCAGAAGAACAGGATCACCATCGGTAATTAAGATTGTGTTCTCATAGTGAGCACTGAGGCTCCTATCCAAAGTTACCACAGTCCAGTTATCCGAAAGGGTTGTAGTGTGATAGCCTCCGTAGGTTACCATAGGCTCTACCGCTATCGTCATACCCTTTACAAGTCTTATGCCCCGTCCGAAAGTACCGTGATTGGGTATTTCCGGATCTTCGTGCATACTTTTACCTATTCCGTGTCCGCAATAGTTTCTGACAATTCCAAATCCGTTATCTTCCACCATCTTTTGTATAGAGGCCTGGACTGAACCCAGTCTCTCTCCGTGGCGGGCATATTTAAGTCCTTCGAAGAAGCTTTGCTTTGTAATGTCTATGAGTCTTTGTGCTTCCGGATCGATACTTCCCACTGCAAATGTCCTTGCGGCATCGCCGTGGTAACCATCCTTTACAGCACCGACATCTATACTTATGATGTCACCGTCCTTAAGCTCTCTTCCGGAAGGAATTCCGTGTATCACAACTTCGTTTACCGAAGCACAGATACTTGCCGGATATCCGTTGTAGCCCAGAAACGACGGTTTTGCTCCTTGACTTAAGATACATTCCTTTGCAATTTTATCCAATTCTTTTGTAGTAATTCCCGGCTTTATGTGTTTTTCCATTTCTTTCAGAACGGAGTGCACGATTCTGCCGGATTCCTTCATCTTTGCTATTTCGGTTGAAGATTTGATATATATCATAATATCTTCCTCCGAAATCATAAACTCTGAAGAACTGCAATCACATTTTCTGTAGTTTTTTCAATGGAGTCTGCAGATTGTACCGTCTTAAGCTTGCCTGTACCTGCAAAGTATTCCTTGAGGGGGGCTGTCTTTTCGTGGTAAACCTCGAGTCTTGAAAGAACTGTCTTTTCGTTGTCATCCTCTCTTGTAATAAGAGGGGCACCGCACTTATCACATATGCCTTCCTTTTTGGGAGGGTTGTTATCCACATGATAAGGTGTTCTGCAGTGACTGCATTCTCTTCTGCCGGAAAGTCTTCTCACTATGACATCGTCTTCCACATCAAGAGAGAGGACCGCATCTACCTCTATGCCATTTTCTTCCATTGCTTTTGCCTGAGGGATGGTTCTTGGAAAACCGTCCAGAATAAAGCCGTTTTTGCAATCGCTGTTTTTGAGACGCTGTACTACCATATCTATAACAACGTCATCGGGAAGAAGAGCTCCTTTGTCTATATAGCTTTTTGCCATAAGTCCAAATTCGCTTCCTTCCTCAATAGCTTCGCGAATTATGGCTCCGGTAGATATCGCCGGTATGTTATATTTTTCACTGACTATTTCTGCCTGGGTGCCTTTACCCGCACCGGGTGCACCCATCACGATGAGTTTCATAATTAGTCCACCTGTCTATTATTCCAAGAATCCTTTATAGTGACGCATAAGCATCTGAGATTCTATCTGCTTTGTGGTTTCAAGTGCAACACCTACAACGATAAGGAGGGATGAGCCGCCTATTGCATAGAAGTTGTAATTGATAACCTGAGAGAGAATCATAGGAAGTACTGCCACAACACCTAAGAAAAGTGCACCGGTGAGTGTGATTCTTGTAAGAATCTTGCTGATATATTCGCTGGTAGGTCTTCCGGGTCTGATACCGGGAACGAAACCGCCGTTTCTCTTCATGTTGTTTGCAACTTCAACAGGATTAAACTGAATTGCTGTATAGAAGTATGTGAAGAATACTATGAGTAAGAAGTACAGAAGCATATACAGCCAGGATGTCTGAGTAAACAGACTCCAGAACTTGCCCCAGAATGTAGCGCCGGGTGTGTAACCCATAAAGCCCATTATTGTTGCAGGGAAGCTTAAGATACTCATGGCAAAGATTATCGGAATAACGCCTGCCATAGCTACCTTTATCGGAATATGTGTACTCTGACCGCCGTACATCTTTCTTCCTACCATTCTCTTTGCATACTGTACGGGAATTCTTCTCTCAGCATTGTCCATAAATACTACAAATGCAACCATAGCGAGAGATACAACAACAATTGCGATTATTCCCCAGATGTTGAGCGCACCGGCTGCAAAGTTCTTGGAAATCTGGCTTATTGTTGTAGGAATACCGGAAACGATACCTGCAAAGATTATTATTGAAATACCGTTGCCTACACCCTTTTCGGTAATCTGTTCACCGAGCCACATAAGAAATGCAGTACCTGCAGTGAATGTGAATACTACAGTGATATATCCCCATATACCGGGAAGACTTACAAAGCTTCTGAGAGCAAAGTAAAGACCGGTTGCCTGAATAAAGGCAAGGATAACTGTACCGAAACGTGTCCATTTTGCAATAACTTTTCTGCCCTCTTCGCCTTCTTTGGAAAGTCTTTCCAAAGCAGGGATAGCAACTGTAAGAAGCTGCATTATAATTGAAGAGTTAACATAAGGGGTGATACTCATTGCAAATATTGTTGCATTTGCAAAAGCACCGCCGGAAAATGCATCAAGCATGGAGAACAGGTTATTGCTGCCTGAATCTCCGAGAAGGCTTGCAAGAGCACCCTCTCTTAAACCCGGAACCGGAATAAAGGAACCGAGTCTGAATATAAAAATCATAAGCAAGGTGTAAAGCATTTTGTGTCTTAAATCCGGGATTGCCCAGGCATTTCTAAGAGTCTTAAACACTTTACATCACCTCTGCCTTTCCACCTGCTGCTTCTATCTTAGATGCTGCAGAAGCTGTAAACTTAGCAGCTTTAACAGTAATCTTCTTGGAAAGTTCGCCGTTTCCGAGAACCTTAACTCCATCGAGCTCCTTGGAGATAATGCCGGCTTCTTTAAGAGCACAAGCATCTACTACTGCTCCATCTTCAAATTTGTTTAAATCAGAAACCTTAACCTCTGCATAAGCTTTAGCAAAAATGTTTGTAAAACCGCGCTTAGGAAGTCTTCTGTAAATAGGCATCTGTCCGCCTTCAAAACCGATTCTTACACCGCCGCCGGATCTTGCATTCTGACCCTTGTGTCCGCGGCCTGCTGTCTTACCGTTACCTGAACCGTGACCTCTGCCCTTTCTCTTTGAATCCGTAGTGGAACCTTCAGCGGGAGTGAGTTCAAATAATTTCATCTAAGGCACCTCCTTTAAGATTTATATTTCTTCTACACTTACTAAGTGACATACCTTAGCTACCATACCTTTGATGGCAGGTGTAGCTTCGTGTATCTTTTCGTCTCTTATCTTCTTAAGACCAAGAGCCTTTACTGTTGCAATCTGGTCCTTTTTGGAACCGATTATGCTCTTTGTCAAAGTAACTTTAATTTTAGCCATTTTAATTCCTCCTGAACTTTTATAACGCCACTAAAATCAACCGAGGAGCTCTTCTACGCTCTTGCCTCTGAGTGCTGCAACTTCCTCAGCAACCTTAAGGCTCTTAAGACCTTCGATTGTTGCGTTAACAAGATTGTTAGGAGTGTTGGAACGGAGAGATTTTGCTCTCACATTGCGGATGCCGGCAAGCTCTAATACTGCTCTAACACCGCCGCCCGCGATAACACCGGTACCTTCGCCTGCAGGTTTCATAAGAACTCTGCCTGCGCCGAATTCGCCGATAACTTCGTGAGCGATTGTGGTTCCTACTCTGGGAACAGCTATCATATTCTTCTTTGCAGAATCAATAGCTTTTCTTACAGCGTCAGGAATTTCAGCAGCCTTACCTGTGCCTGCGCCTACATGACCGTCCTGGTCACCAACTACGACAAGAACACTAAATCTGAAGGTTCTACCGCCCTTTACAACCTTAGCAACACGATTGATGTTAACTATCTTTTCTTTTAAATCTAATTCGTCTGCATTAAATTTTACCATAAAAGCTTTTACCTCCTTATTAGAATTCCAAGCCGCCTTCTCTGGCGCCCTCTGCGAGTTCTGCAACTCTGCCGTGGTATACATAACCGCCTCTGTCGAACACAACTGCCTTTATGCCGGCATCGAGTGCTCTCTTTGCTACAAGAAGACCTACTTCCTTTGCAGCAGCCTTGTTACCGCCGTAGCCAACCTTTTCTACGATTTCCTTATCAAGAGAAGAAGCGGAAACCAAGGTCTTGCCTGCTACATCGTCTATAACCTGAGCATATATATTGCTAAGGCTTCTGTAAACATTAAGTCTGGGGCGATTAGGAGTACCGGAAATGTTTTTTCTGACTCTTAAGTGTCTTTTTATTCTCTGTGCATTACTGCTTTTCTTACTAATCATTTTTCTTTACTCCTTTCCTGGCTTATTTCTTAGCGCCGGTCTTACCTTCTTTTCTTCTGATTACTTCGTAATCATACTTGATACCCTTGCCCTTATAAGGTTCAGGCAATCTCTTTTCCCTTACAACAGCAGCAATCTGTCCTACGATCTGCTTGTCGATACCCTTAACTATGATAGTGTTGGGATCGGGAACTTCGAAAGTATAATCGTCGCCGTCTTCCATTTCAACAGGATGGGAGTAGCCCAGTGTAAGAACGAGCTTCTTGCCCTGCTTCTGGCATCTGTAACCGACACCGTTTATCTGGAGAGTCTTAGTGTAACCTTCTGTTACACCTACAACCATGTTGTTTAAGAGTGTTCTTGTAAGACCGTGAAGTGATCTGTTTTCTTTCTTGTCATCCGGTCTTTCTACGATAACCTCAGCACCTTCCTGCTTGAGTATCATATCCTTGTGAAGAACCTTAGAAAGTGTACCCTTGGGGCCCTTTACGGTAACTTCGTTGTTTGCACCTATTTTAACTTCAACACCCTGGGGTATTGCGATAGGCATTCTACCAATACGTGACAATTAATTCACCTCCCTAATTCTTACCAGACAAATGCTAATACTTCGCCGCCGACATTTAACTTTCTTGCTTCCTTATCGGTCATAATGCCCTTGGAAGTAGAAATGATGGCGATACCAAGTCCCCTTAAAACTCTGGGGAGCTCATCTTTGCCTGCATATACTCTGAGACCCGGCTTAGATACTCTCTTTAAACCGGTGATAACCTTCTGTTTGTTGGCTGCATACTTGAGTGTAATTTTTATAACACCCTGCAGACCGTCGTCTATAACTTCATATCCGTTAATGTAGCCTTCTTCGTTTAAGATTCTAGCGATTTCGATCTTAAGCTTGGAAGCGGGAACATTTACAGATTCATGCTTTGAAGAGTTTGCGTTTCTGATACGTGTAAGCATATCAGCGATAGGATCTGTAATTTGCATGATGCTACCTCCTTTTATCTTAATTAAATCTTACCAGCTTGCTTTCTTAACACCGGGAATCTGACCCTTGTATGCAAGTGCTCTGAAACAGATACGGCACATGCCGAACTTTCTGCGTACTGAATGAGGTCTGCCGCAGATATTGCATCTGGTGTATTCACGGGTCTTGTATTTCTGCACTTTTTGCTGCTTAACTTTCATAGAAGTCTTTGCCACTTGTGATTACCCCCTCTCAAGCCTTTGTAAACGGAGCACCCATAAGAGTGAGGAGCTCTCTTGCTTCTTCATCGGTCTTTGCTGTTGTAACAAAGATGATGTCCATACCTCTTATCTTGTCAATCTTATCGTAGTCGATTTCGGGGAATATAAGCTGTTCCTTGATACCCAAAGCATAGTTACCTCTGCCGTCAAAAGCGTTGGGGTTAATGCCTCTGAAATCTCTTACGCGGGGGAGTGCAATGTTGAATAATCTGTCTAAGAATTCATACATCTTGTCGCTGCGAAGTGTAACCTTGCATCCGAGATTCATACCTTCTCTGATTTTGAAGTTAGCAACGGACTTCTTAGCCTTTGTGATAACAGGCTGCTGACCTGTGATGGCAGCTAAGTCTGCAACTGCAGCTTCTAATGCCTTAGCGTTATCTTTAGCTTCGCCGACACCGATGTTTATAACAATTTTATCAAGCTTAGGAATCTGCATGGGGCTCTTGTAGCCATACTTTTCCATAAGAGCTTTTCTTACTTCATTTTCGTATTTCGCTCTCATAACTGTCATGTGCGAAAATCCTCCTCTCTATTAGTCATCCAAAACTTCCATGCATTTCTTGCACATTCTGGACTTTGTGCCGTCTGCGAGAATTTTGTAACCAACTCTGGTCTTCTCACCGCACTTGGGGCAGCTGAGCATTACTTTGCATGCATATATAGGAGCTTCCTGATTAACAATACCGCCTGTTTCACCCGGTCTTCTTGCCTTGGTGTGCTTTGTAGCCATATTTACGCCTTCAACAAGGACGGTTCTCTTGTTTGCACCTACGGACAATACCTTGCCCTTCTTACCTTTGTCCTTACCGGAGATAACAACTACATTATCACCTTTTTTGATATGAATTTTATTTTTCATAACCGTTACCCTCCTTACAGAACTTCAGGTGCCAATGATAAAATCTTCATATAATCCTTATCTCTGAGCTCACGAGCTATAGGTCCGAATATACGAGTACCTCTTGGGTTTTTATCATCTCTGATTATTACTGCTGCGTTTTCGTCAAATTTAATATAAGTTCCGTCGTTTCTTCTGAGGCCGTTTACAGAACGAACGATAACTGCCTTAACAACATCGCCCTTCTTAACAACACCGCCGGGTGTTGCTTTTTTAACGGAAGCAACAACGACATCACCGATATTGGCATATTTTCTTCTGGAGCCGCCGAGCACTCTGATGCACATAAGTTCTTTTGCACCTGTGTTGTCGGCAACTTTTAATAAAGTCTGCTGTTGAATCACTTGACTTCTCTCCTTCCTGTAAAATTACCGAGCTTTTTCAACAATCTCAACCAGTCTCCATCTCTTATCCTTAGAGAGAGGTCTGGTTTCCATAACCTTTACTCTGTCGCCGATTTTAGCAACATTTTCTTCGTCATGGGCCTTGAGTTTATAAGTTCTTTTAACGATTTTACTGTATAATTTGTGCTTAACGTTCTCTTTAATGGCAACTACGATAGTCTTTTCCATCTTATCGCTTATTACTGTGCCGATACGAGTTTTTCTGTAATTACGTTCCATATCTTATAGCTTCTCCTCTCTAATCAGGCAGTCTGATTTAATTCTCTTTCACGAAGGATTGTCTTAACTCTCGCAATTGTTCTCTTAACATCAGTAATTACTCTGGGATTGTCGAGCTGATTTGTAGCATGCTGGAATCTGAGATTGAAAAGCTCTTTCTTTAAATCCTCTAATTTCTGATTTAATTCTTCATTTGTGAGATCTCTTATTTCATTGATTTTCATTTAGAATCGCCCTCCATTTCCTCGTCTTCGCGGACAACGATTTTGGTCTTTACGGGGAGCTTGTGAGCAGCAAGTCTAAGTGCTTCTCTTGCAATCTCCTCGGATACACCGCCTACTTCAAACATAACTCTGCCGGGCTTAACAACTGCTACCCAGTACTCAGGTGAACCTTTACCGGAACCCATTCGAGTTTCTGCAGGCTTTTCTGTTATGGGCTTATC
>JAZPXS010000033.1:0-4848 GCA_045543775.1 Clostridia bacterium | reverse complement strand
AGAATAATGAAAAAAGCCGCATAATATGCAGCTTTTTGTGTGATATGTGCCGCTTAACTCCGAACAAATTTCACCTCTCGACGTACCTTTGTACGCCTTCGGGTACCCCTCGCAAGCAAAGCTTGCTTCGGTTCAATTTGTCCGTTCTGCACTATTTTTATTGCCTTCCTTGATATGGATTGTAATCGTAGAATAGGAACGCAAAAAAATGCACAGACCGTTAAAAAATACAAGGAGATGATATTAATGGGAAAATATTTTGGAACAGACGGCTTCCGTGGGGAAGCTAACAAAACCCTTACAGTGGAACACGCCTTTAAGGTAGGAAGATACCTTGGCTGGTATTACGGAAAGGAGCATAAATGCAGAATAGTAATAGGAAAAGACACAAGACTTTCCAGCTATATGTTTGAGTACGCTCTCGTTGCAGGACTTACCGCAAGCGGGGCAGATGCGTATCTTTTGCACGTTACCACAACTCCATCTGTTTCCTATGTGGTGAGAACAGATGAATTTGATTGCGGTATTATGATATCTGCAAGTCATAATCCATATTATGACAACGGTATCAAGCTTATCAATAACCGCGGAGAGAAAATGGGCGAGGGTGTTATAGCCGACATAGAAGCCTACATTGACGGAGTTACTCCCGAGCTTCCTCTTGCAACAGGAGAGAATATCGGAAGAACCGTGGACTACGCTTCCGGAAGAAATCGTTATACCGGCTATATAATTTCTCTTGCACGTCACAGCTTCAAGGGTATAAAGATAGGTCTTGACGCCTCCAACGGAAGCACCTGGATGCTTGCCAAGAACATATTCGATACCCTCGGAGCAGAAACCTTTGTTATAAACAACACCCCCAACGGTGTCAATATCAATACCAATTGCGGTTCTACACACATAGAGGGGCTTTGTTCTCTTGTGAGAGAAAATAAGCTTGACATAGGCTTTGCCTTTGATGGTGATGCTGACAGATGCCTTGCAGTTGATAACGAGGGAAATGTACTTACAGGTGACCACATTCTGTATCTGTGCGGTTGCTATATGAAAGGAAGAGAAACTCTTGCCAAAGATACCGTGGTAACCACGGTTATGAGCAATATGGGACTCTACAAGGCACTTAGCGAAAAGGGTATTTCCTATATTCAGACCGATGTAGGAGATAAATATGTGTATGAAGCTATGCAAAAAGACGGGTATTGCCTTGGCGGAGAAGAATCGGGACATATAATATTTTCCAAGTATGCTACAACAGGTGACGGACTTATAACCGCACTCAAAATAATGGAAGTGTTCATAGAAAGTAAGCTTCCATCCTCCAAGCTTTGCGACGGATTTCAAAGGTACCCTCAGGTTGTAAAGAATGTGAGAGTTTCCGACAAGGACGCAGTTATGGCGGATGAAGATGTAAAATCCGCTCTGAATGATGCCCGTGAAGTTCTTGGGGATAACGGAAGAATACTTCTTCGTAAAAGCGGTACAGAACCCGTGATAAGAGTTATGGTTGAGGCAGTGGGAGAAAACCTCTGCGAAAGTCTTGCTCAAAAAGTCACAGATATAATAAAACAAAAAGGCTACTGATTTGCAAAAGACCTGTAATCGTATGGTATGACGGTTACAGGTCTTTTTATAGCAATTTTAGAGTTGATTTTAAAGCTTTGATTTGATAAAATTTCTTTGAAAGGGGGATTCAAGGATGTATTCGGTGCTTAAATATATACACGAAAATATCGATAAGAAGCTTTCCGTAACGGAAACCGCACAAGAGTTCGGATATTCCAAATGGCACTTTATCCGGTGCTTCAAGAATTTTACGGGAAAATCCTTTGTAGAGTATGTTCGCCACTACAAAATGCAGAATGCGGCAATGAATATACAAAAAGGAGAAAAGGTGATAGATGTTTCCAGTAAGTACGGATACGATACCCCCGGAGGATTTAATAAGGCATTTTTAAAGGAATTCGGATGTCTGCCAAGAGAGTATAAAAACAGAGTAAAAGATATGGCAGATATTTACAGAGACAGGAGGAGCAAAATGTACAAACTTACCGACAGATGTGAACAGTTAAGAAGTAAGGCAATGGAGCAGCCCGAGCACAGTATTCTCTCTGTGCAGAGGGAATTCTGGTTCAATAAGGGTATGGCTTCCTGCAAAAAAGATGATATCGCTTCAATGACCGCCTCGGGACTTATCAGTGTTATGGAAAACAGCCTTTTACACATAGCGGACGGCGAACTCATTGTGGGGTATAACTACACCGATAAGTATGAACGCTTCTGGGGCGATGATGGCGAGAGACTTATGAGCATATATATGCCCGATAGAAAAGAAGAGTATTTTGATTGCCTCAATACAATAAATGAAAAGAAGAAAAAAGTCGCTGTTCCATATCCTGAATTTTCGGAAACGGAAAAGCAACTCGAAAAAGAGTGGTCAGTAATCAGCAGATGCATTGTGACCAATCACACGGTTATAGGCTATGAGGATGTGTTAAAGTACGGCTTTGAGGGACTTATCAAAAAGGTCGAAGAGCTGGAAGACAAAAACGGTTCCTGCGATTTGTACACCAATGCAAAGGATATATGCCGCAGTGCCTGCAAATTTGGAAAAAGATATGCAGATAAAGCACGGCAGATGATAGAAAACGGTGAGGTTGCACCTGAAATGGCAAAGGAGCTGGAGCAGATTGCCAAAAACTGCGAAAGAGTACCTGCCAAACCCGCCCGTACATTCTGGGAGGCAATTCAGAGCCTGTGGTTTGCACACATATTCAATACTTGGGAGGACTGGATCAATGCCAATTCTCTCGGCAGACTGGACCAGATTTTGTATCCTTATTACAAAAAAGATATAGATGAGGGCAGAATATCAAAGGAGTTTGCCTTTGAGCTTATATGCTGCCTCTGGATAAAGCTCTATCGCTCATACGATGTTCAGCAGAGTGCTCTGGGCGGATGCCTTGAGGACGGAACAAGTGCAGTAAACGAGCTTTCCTATATGATGCTGGATGCTACGGAAGAACTGGATTTTATCCGCTGTCTGTCTGTCCGCTATAACGAAAATACAGAAAGAGAGTTTATGAAGAGAGCTTTGGAGGTTGTGGGACATCTTCAGAAAGGTGTACCGTTCTTCTTCAACGATGATGTTATGATCCCTGCACTCACGGGAGCCGGAATAAGTCTTAAGGATGCACGTGATTATACCCAGCTTGGATGTGTGGAAACCGCCATCCCCGGAAAATCCAATCCTCACGCCGTAACCGGCGAGGTGAACTTCCTCAAAGCTCTGGAATACGCACTTGGCAACGGATGCAGTCTTATGTATCCGGACATACAGGCACTTCCCGAGACGGGAAAAATTGAAACCTACGAAGACCTCAAAAAAGCTGTTTTTACAAATATCGAAATGCTTCTGGATATATGCTGCAAAAATGTAAAAGCCATTATGGAAACCGAAGCACTTAACTTCCCCAAACCATATAAATCACTTCTCACAAAGGGATGTATGGAAACCAAACGGGATTTTAACGAAAAAGGTGCTCTCTACGATTACTATCAGATTATGTTTTGTGCAATACCCAATCTGGCAGATTCTCTGGCAGCACTCAAAAAGTTCGTGTATACAGAGAAAAAATATACTCTTGATGAAATTGTATATCAGCTAAAGGAAGATTTCCCCGATGAAATCATCCGTCTTCAGCTTCTTAACAAGGCTCCCAAATTCGGAAACGATATTGATGAAGTGGACGAAATTGCCTGTGAAATAACAGAGTTTGGCTGTGATGCTCTGGATAGGATGACAAAAAAATACGGCATTAACTTCCACGCACAGCCCTTTACCTACTGGTGGATGATAAATCACGGAAATGAATCTGCGGCATCCCCTGACGGAAGACACAAGGGTGAACCTATCGCATATAGTGTATCACCTATGCAAGGCAGAGATTTTTCCGGCTTTACGGCTTTGCTCAATTCTCTTTGCAAGCTTCCCACAAAGAGGACTCCCGGTACAACCTCTGCAATTGTGGAGGTGGATCCCAAGCTTTTCACAGACGAAAACATAAACAATTTTGTAGATATTATGCTCGCCGCTAGCAAAAAGGGAATAAGTAATGTACAGTTTAATGTGGTTGATGAGCAAACCCTCATTGATGCACAGAAATATCCTGACAAATACAATAACCTTGCAGTAAGAGTTTCCGGCTTTAGCCAGAAGTTCAATCAGCTCGGAAAGGGACTTCAGGATCACATAATCGGAAGGACGAAGCACAAATGTATGTAAAACCGCTGGTTTTCAGTATTACCCGTACATCCCTCCACGACGGGGAGGGCATAAGAACGGTAGTTTATTTCAAAGGCTGTAATATGCGTTGCCGATGGTGTCACAATCCGGAAGGATTAAAGCCGGAAAATGAAATTATTTTTAACAAAACCAAATGCATAGGCTGCAACATTTGCTCAGGCATCTGTCCCAATGTGGAAATGGGCAATATAGACCGTGAAAAATGTATAGCCTGCGGAAAATGTGCCGAAACCTGCTACCACGATGCGCTGGAGCTTTGCGGACATGAAAAGAATGTAGATGAGATTATAGCCGAGGTTTTAAAGGATGAGGCATTCTATGAAAACTCAAACGGCGGTATGACCATATCGGGCGGAGAGCCAATGGCGTGCTTTGACTTTACAAAAGCACTTTTAAAGAGTGCAAAAGAAAAAAATCTTCATATCTGCATGGAAACCTCGGGCTTTGGTAAAACAGAACACTTTAAAGAAATAGCACAATTTGTAGATATTTTCTTATTTGACTACAAATTAACAAATCCCGACGAACACAAAAAATATACG
>JAZPXS010000032.1:0-7704 GCA_045543775.1 Clostridia bacterium | reverse complement strand
AGATAACTCTTACTATTAAAAGCATAAGAGAAAAGGTTGATGCTATGACACTCGAAACCCTTCTTTCAGGCGAGTATGATAAGAACAATGCCATTATTACATTGCATTCAGGGGCAGGTGGTACCGAGTCACAGGATTGGGTGGAAATGCTGCTCAGAATGTACACAAGATGGGCAGAAAGACGCAATTTTTCTGTGGAAACACTGGATTTGCTTCCCGGTGATGAAGCAGGAGTAAAAAGTGCAACAATTCTTGTTTCCGGAGAGAATGCCTATGGATATTTAAAGAGCGAAAAAGGTGTACACAGACTCGTTCGTATATCTCCCTTTGATGCCGCAGGACGAAGACACACTTCCTTTGGCAGTATCGAAGTTATGCCGGAGTTCAACGACGACATACAGATTGATATAAGACCTGAGGACCTTCGTGTGGATACCTACAGAGCCAGCGGTGCCGGCGGTCAGCATATCAATAAGACTGATTCTGCCATAAGAATAACTCATCTGCCTACAGGTGTTGTTGTATCTTGCCAGACTGAGCGATCACAGCACAAGAACCGTGACACAGCCATGAAGATGCTCAAGTCTAAGCTTATGGAAATAAAGGAAAGAGAAAACAAAGAAAAAATAGAAGATATCAAAGGTGTCGAAAAGGAAATCGGCTGGGGAAGTCAGATACGAAGCTACGTTTTTCATCCATACAATCTGGTCAAAGACCATCGTACCAATTACGAAATGGGCAATATTGGTGCAGTTATGGATGGTGACCTTGACGGTTTCATAAATGAGTATCTGAAACAGTCGAATCTCGGCACGTTGAACCTGAAATAATTTTTATTTTGCGGAAAATGTCTTTAAAATTCCGAATTTACTTGACAATAAACAAATGTTAATATATAATATAATTGTCTTCTGCAACTGACGGAACATAGATGACTATGAGGGAGCAGTAGATGTTTGATTGTCGACCGTCTGGGCTGCCTTTTTTAGGGTAGCCCATTTATTTTTTTCAGGAGGTAAATCGTTATGAATTGTTACAGAGGTTTCAAAGAAGGTAACTGGAACAAAGAAATTGATGTGAGAGATTTTATCAAATTAAATTATACATATTATGATGGGAATTCTGCATTTCTTTCGGGTGCTACCAAGAGAACTGACGAGGTTAGACAAAGACTTGAAGAGCTGCTTGTAAAGGAAAATGAAAATGGCGGTGTGCTTGATGTGGATACTCATAAAGTTTCGTCCATTCTTTCGCACAAGCCCGGATATGTTATTAAGGATAAGGATATTATTCTAGGCTTGCAGACTGATGAACCTTTAAAGCGTGCGGTAAATCCGTTTTCGGGATATCGTAACACACTTCAGGCATGTGAGGCATATGGCTATGAACTCGGAGAAAATGTAAAAGATGAGTTTAAGTACAGAACAACTCATAATACCGGTGTTTTTCGTGTTTACACAGATACTATGCGAAAGGCAAGGCACGCAGGTATTCTTACAGGACTTCCGGATGCATATGCTCGAGGAAGAATAATTGGTGATTACAGAAGAATAGCACTCTACGGCATGGATTATCTTATTGAACAGAGAAAACTCGATAAAGCCCGTATAAGTGAAAGACATATGAATGAGGAAACCATTCATCTTTTGGAGGACATCCAGAAACAGTTGGAGTTTATGAGCAGCCTTGTTAAAATGGCAGCTCAGTATGGATGTGATATTTCCCGCCCGGCAGAAAATGCAAAAGAAGCAATCCAGTGGCTTTATTTTGGATATCTTGGTGCTGTAAAGGAGCAAAACGGAGCTGCAAACAGCATAGGCAGAATATCGTCTTTTATTGATATATATATAGAACGTGATCTCAAAGAGGGTACCCTTACAGAGGAAGGTGCTCAGGAGCTTATTGATGATCTTGTAATTAAAATGCGTCTTGTGAGACATCTGCGTACACCCGAATACAACGACCTTTTTGCAGGGGATCCCGTATGGGTTACCTGCTCATTGGCAGGAGTAACTACAGAAGGTGTACCTATGGTTACAAAAACCTGCTACAGATTTTTGCAGACTCTGTACAATCTCGGACCAAGTGCGGAACCGAACCTTACAATTCTCTGGTCTGACAAGCTCCCCAAACCATTTAAGGAATTTTGTGCAAAGGTTTCCATAGATACTGATTCCATTCAGTACGAAAATGATGAGGTAATGCGTCCGGACTTTGGTGACGACTATGCCATTGCTTGCTGTGTATCGGCAATGAAAACAGGAAAACAGATGCAATTTTTCGGAGCGAGATGCAATCTTGCCAAGGTGCTTCTGCTTACTCTCAATGGCGGTAAGGATGAAGTCTATGCTGACCAGATAGCACCCGAGGGAAGAGTATTTACCGAAGAAGTGCTTGACTATGATACAGTTGTAGAAGAGTTCAAGGTGTATGCATCCTGGATGGCAAAACTCTATGTCAACACTATGAATGTTATCCATTATATGCACGATAAGTATGCCTACGAAAGACTTATGATGTCACTTCATGATCCCGAGCCGGAGCGTCTTATGGCATTTGGTATTAGCGGACTCAGCGTTCTGGTTGACAGCTTGAGTGCAATAAAATATGCAAAGGTAACTCCGGTAAAAGACGAAAGAGGAATAATAACTGATTTCAAATGTGATGGAGACTTCCCTAAATACGGAAATGACGATGACCGTGTTGACGAAATTGCAAAGTGGGTTACAGAATTTTTCTACAAAGAACTCTGTAAGACACCCACATACAGAAATGCTGTTCACACGCTGTCAATTCTTACTATAACATCAAATGTTGTATATGGCAAAAAAACCGGAGCAACCCCCGACGGCAGAAAAGCGGGCGAACCTTTTGCTCCGGGAGCAAACCCAATGCACGGCAGAGATAGCGAGGGTGCATTGGCTTCCCTTAATTCCGTGGCTAAAATCAACTATGAATGTTGCAGAGACGGTGTTTCCAATACATTTTCAATTACTCCTGATTCTCTTGGTGTGGATGATGAAGATAGAATAGAAAAGCTTGTAAGAATTCTTGACGGATACTTCATGCAGGAAGCTCACCACTTAAACGTCAATGTGCTGAATCGTCAGAAGCTTATTGATGCTATGAATGATCCTACCTTGTATCCTTCTCTTACCATCAGGGTAAGCGGATATGCGGTTAATTTCAACAAACTTACAAAAGACAAGCAACTGGAAGTTATTTCAAGAACATTCCACGAAAAAATGTAGGTGATACACTATGGAAGGGTATGTGCACTCTTTTGAAAGTCTTGCCGCAGTTGACGGAATAGGTCTCAGGTATGCTGTGTTTATGCAGGGATGCCCTTTGAGGTGTATTTATTGCCACAATCCCGACACCTGGGAGATTACAAAGATAAATCCCGTCAGTCCGGATGTTCTTGCTGACAAAATTTCAAGGTACAAAACTTATTTTGGCAAAGACGGCGGTGCGGTTTTCAGCGGAGGAGAACCTCTTTTGCAGGCAGAATTCGTATATGAGACGGGTTGCTGTCTTCGTGAATATGGAATCAATTATGTTGTTGATACTTCGGGTGCTGTGAGATTGACAGATTGTGTCAAAAAAGCTCTTTCCAATGCGGAGCTTGTTATTCTGGACTATAAGTTTCCGGATGATGAACTTTACCGCAAATACACAGGAGTAGGTATTGAAAACACACTGAAAATTCTGGATTATCTTGAGGACATTGGCAAAAAAACTTGGCTTAGAACTGTTGTTGTGCCGGGTATTAACGACACCAAGGAAATGATATCCCGTTATTTGCCTCTTATAAAAAGCAAGAAGTGTGTGGAACGGTACGAGCTTTTACCTTTTCATACAATGGGTTTTTTTAAGTACGAAGAGCTGGGGATAGAAAATGCACTTCAAAATACAAAGGCTCTTAATAGGGACGTATTGGATTCACTAAGGGATTTTGCTTGTGATATTTGATCTAAACAGACAGATGTTTGCTTTTGGGACATCTGTCTTATTCTTTGTAAAAAATGCCTTGCATTTGCAAAGTGTATGTGATATAATTACTTAGAAAAAGTATGAATAATATTATAAATCATTTTTGGAGGTTACTTCTATGCCAAAATACAAAAGAGTTCTTTTAAAGCTTAGCGGTGAAGCCTTGGCCGGTGATAAGCACTTTGGTCTTTGCGAAGATACAATCGGTAAAATAACCGATAAAATCAAGGAAGCCCTTTCGATGGGCGTTGAGATTGCAATTGTTGTAGGCGGCGGTAATTTTTGGCGTGGCAGAAGCAGTAAGCAGATGGACAGAACCAGAGCTGACCATATGGGAATGCTTGCAACTGTAATAAACTCTCTTGCACTTCAGGATGCTCTTGAACAGCGAGGTGTTCCCACCAGAGTTCAGACTGCCATTGAAATGCGTCAGATTGCAGAGCCTTACATTCGCGGTAAGGCGGCAAGGCATCTTGACAAGGGCAGAGTTGTTATATTCGGATGCGGTACGGGAAATCCCTTCTTTTCCACCGATACAACTGCAGCACTTCGTGCGGCAGAGGTTGATGCAGAAATTATACTTCTCGCTAAAAAGGTGGATGCTGTGTATGACAGCGACCCAAACATCAATCCTGATGCAGTCCGTTTTGATAGTCTTTCTTACAAGGAGGTTCTCACACGCGGACTTAAGGTAATGGACTCCACTGCTACATCTCTTTGTATGGATAACGACATTCCAATAAGAGTCTTTGGCCTTGATGATCCCCAGAACATAATCAGAGTTCTGAAAGGAGAAGAAATCGGAACTCTTGTATCCAATGATTTATAATTTATGCTAAATAACTTACAGGAGGTACATTGATATGTCCAACAATCTTTCAGCCTATGAAGACAAAATGAAAAAAACCATTTCTGTTTTGGAATCAGAAATGAAAGCAGTAAGAGCAGGCAGAGCCAACCCCGCCATACTCGATAAGGTAACAGTAGAATACTACGGTGCTCCTTCTGCACTTACAACTATTGCAAATGTAAGTGTTCCGGATGCACGCAGTATACTTATTCAGCCTTGGGATGCTTCAATCCTTGCCGATATTGAAAAAGCAATTTTAAAGTCTGATATCGGTATAACCCCCAATAATGACGGTAAATCGATAAGACTTAATTTTCCGCCCCTTACCGAAGAAAGACGTAAAGAAATTGTAAAGGGCCTTCGCAAAAAAGGAGAAGATTCCAAGGTGGCTATCCGTTCCATCCGCCGTGATGCTATGGAAGATGCAAAAACACTTAAGAAAAACGGTGAAATTACCGAAGACGATGTTAAAAATATGGAAAAGGACATACAGAAGCTTACCGATAATTATATCAAAGACATTGATTCTGTAATTGCAGGTAAAGAAAAAGAAGTTCTTGAAGTATAATTTTATTCCTATTTCCAAGCGTTGCATATGCAATGCTTGGAAATTGTATTGGGTGATTAAATGTTTTTTAGAAAAAAAACGCTTGATAATACGGTAGATGTTGATTATAACAATCTTCCCGAGCACATAGGTATAATAATGGACGGAAATGGAAGATGGGCGAAGAAAAGGGGTCTTCCGCGCAAATTCGGTCATAGAGAGGGAGCTAAGGTTCTTGAAAAGATTACCAGGTTTGCAGGTGATATAGGAATAAAATATATCACATACTACGCCTTCTCTACGGAAAATTGGAAACGTCCTGATGATGAAGTTCATTCACTTATGAGACTGATGGTTGAGTATCTTGATGACTATGAGAGGCTGCTCGGCGGAGAAGATATACGAATTCGCATTATCGGGAAAAGGGAAGGCCTTTCGGATGAAATTCTGGAGAAAATCAATATAGTAGAGAACGCCACCAAACAGAATTCTAAGATTACGATGAATATTGCTATAAATTACGGCGGAAGAGAAGATATTTTGAATGCCGTAAAAACAATTGCTTCCAAGGTTGAAAAGGGAGAAATAAAAGCTGATGATATAACTGAGCAGGATATTTGTGATAATCTTTACACATACTATATGCCAGATCCCGATCTTATAATAAGACCAAGCGGAGAGCTCAGACTCAGCAATTTTCTTATGTGGCAGAGTGCATACAGTGAATTTTGGTTTTCTGATATTAACTGGCCTGATTTTACAAAGGAAGATTTTTTAAAGGCGATTTCTGATTTTCAGAAACGAAACAGAAGATACGGAGGTGTTTGACTTGCTCAAACAACGACTTATTGTTGGTATTGCAGGTGCAATTTTTATGATTGCAGTTCTGTTTTCTGATGTGAGGATAATTTCTTTAATCCTCGGAATTATGACAGTTATTGGTTTAAGTGAAATATATAACGCAACAGGTATGCTGAAAAAACAAAATAAGCTCTGCCTGATAAGTTATGTATATTCTTTTTTGACCTATATCATAATTTCTTTTGTATCTGCTCCGGGAATTGTGCTTGCACTTTCTGCGGTTATATACGCTTTGTTTTTGCTTGTGTATATGATTTTTAACCACGATAAAATTTCTTTTGATGAAACTGCATCGTTGCTTTTTCAGACATTGTATGTGTCTGTGCTTTTTGCACACATAATTCTGGTGCGTAAGCTCACATACGGAAACTATTTTATATGGTTTATTTTTATTACAGCATGGCTTTCCGATACTGCGGCATACGCTGTAGGTCTGCGTTATGGCAGAAACAAACTTATTCCCGAAATAAGTCCAAAAAAGACAGTCGAGGGAGCTATAGGCGGACTTGTAGGTTGTGTGGTATTCAACCTTATTTACGGATCTGTTTGTTCAATAGCTTTTGACCTTAGTGTTAATTTCTTTGCACTTATTATGATGTCTGTTTTTGCAGGAATTATGTCTCAGCTTGGGGATCTTTCTGCTTCCTGCATAAAAAGAGAATATAATCTCAAAGACTACAGTAATATGCTGCCAGGCCATGGGGGAATACTTGACAGATTTGATTCTGTTCTCTTTGTAGCACCGACTATTTATTATTTTGTAGTTATTTTCCCTGTTATTGCATAATATGAGGTATGGTATGAAAAAAAGGATTGCACTTTTAGGCTCAACAGGTTCAATAGGCAGACAGACACTGCAGGTTGCAGATTCAGATTCGGATATTGAAATAGTGAGCTTGTCTGCAAATTCAAACACTAAGCTTCTTTCCGACCAGGTCAGAAAGTATCGGCCAAAAGCAGTATGCATATGCAATAAGGATAAGTATAATGAGCTTAAGTATATGCTGTCGGATGTTTCTGTCCGTATTTTCGCAGGAGAAGAGAATCTTTCGGAAATAACCTGCCACGAGGATGCAGATATGGTTCTCACCGCAGTTGTGGGGAGTGTTGGCCTCAAAAGTACTGTCGATGCCATAAAAAACAAAAAGATGATACTTCTTGCTAACAAAGATACGCTTGTTACCGGCGGAGAGTTTATTATGCCTCTTGCCAAAGAACACAGTGTAGATATTATTCCGGTTGACAGTGAACATTGTGCTTTGTTCCAATGCCTTAAGTCAGGAAATAATGATGAGGTTTCCAAATTGCTCATTACCTGTTCGGGCGGTCCTTTCTATGGTAGAACTACCGAGGAACTTAAAAATATCAAGGCTTCCGATGCACTTAAACACCCTAACTGGAATATGGGTGCAAAAATTACAATTGATTCCGCTACCCTTATGAATAAGGGACT
>JAZPXS010000031.1:0-13639 GCA_045543775.1 Clostridia bacterium | reverse complement strand
TGGTCATCTTTAGCAAGAAACTTTTAAATGATTTTCAAGCTTCAAGGGAACTAGAAAAGAAGAAGGTCTTAGCTTTGGTTAATCTTCGTGAAGCAATATCAAAATTAAACGATGATTTAGTAAATTTAGAAGTTGATTGTTTATTTAAAAAGTAATTAAGGTGGTAATTTTTTTATGAAAGTATATGTATGTGGTAATTTTTTAAGTGCAAAAGTTTCAGAATATGATGGTAAAAAAACTCGAACTGTTAATCTTCTTTCTGGTGATGATACCGTGCGTATCACATTTAATGATGATTCAACTATCCCTATGTTCGAGAGTTGCCAGAAGCTCAAGAGAATGGACGAAGTTCAAGTTTGTTGTAGCTTGAGACATTTCAAAGAAAATTTATATTTTAATGCTCTGAAAGAGTAAACTCCTTAAGGTAGGTGAGACCATGTCAGTATTGTTTGATTTTATGATAAATGTAATTACATATATCATTCATGTTGATGTGGTCTCTTATGCTATCATTGGTGCTTGTCTTTATTGTTTAGTACTCCTGTTCGGTCGCATAACTGGGGGTATTAAACAATGAATATAAGAAGAATCCCTTTTTTCATCTCCATAATCCTCTTGATGTTCGTTAGCTTCGGTATCAGTTCAGCTGCTGCCGAAGTTGACGGATTCTTCTCAGCTGATATGGAGCTTGAAGCTGTTTCTCGTTCAGATGGTGTCGATACAGATATTACAAGTAAGATTACTGTTGGTGCTGATACATTTGATGGCGTGAATAGTACTCGTTATACAGTTCCTTTGACTGCAGGAACTCAAGCTCGTTTTATTACTGCATATCAAGCTGAAAATCTTAATTCAACTCATGAATATAATTTGAGCTTTAAAGTGCAATCTAGTGTTCCATCATCTACTGCATTTTTCTGCTATTTGTATTTTTATGGTCCTTCAGGTGATTTGATTGGTGTTCAGACATTAGCTACTTTGTCAGGCTCTAATTTCAAGTCTGGTTGGAATGACATTAATATTAACTTTGTTCCGAATGCATCTAATTTAACTACTGGTTATACTAACAAGATTGTTTTTCAGTTTTTAACAGAATCTAATTTACTTCAGTATTATAGAGTTAGTAATTTTATAGAGCTCACAGATAATAATTCAAGTGATTCACTTCTTCGTGATATTCTCTATGCTATTTCTACTCTTGATACTAATATTGATAGTTATTTTCTTCACCTTGATTTTCTATAATTGATAAAACTTTATCAGTAGGACAGCCACAATTAGGGCATGATATAGCATATTCGCTAAATTCTTTGCTACATTCTGGACAAATAATTAATGCCATCGGTTCACCTTATATCCTTGCTATTAAAATTTCATTTGTAAAAGTGCTCATAATTTTCCAATACTTTAATCACAGTTCTTCTGTCTTAAAGGCTGTATAACCTTCATAGTGATAGCTATTATCAATGCCTTTCATATAAAGCTCTCTGTCATTAATTTTATCTGTCAAGGCATTTTTCAAAATATATTTGATTTCAATGTCTTTGATTGGACTACGTTCCATAGCCATCAAGTAATCTTCTTTATCAACTAAGCTCCAATCTATAACTTTGCCAAGTTCTTTCTTTAAGATAAGATCAAGCCAAATACGTGTTGAACGTCCATTACCTTCTCTGAATGGGTGGCAGATATTCATTTCCACGTATTTCTCTATGATTTGATCGAAAGTTAACTGTGGCATATTGCTGACGTGTTCCAATGCACTGTCAAGATACATCACAGGAGCAAACCTAAAGCCACCCTTAGCAATGTTCACGTCCCTGACTTCGCCTGCAAAGTCGTAGAGTTCTTCAAATAAGTATTTGTGTATAAACGCCAATGAAGAGAACTTTCCTGCTTCCAGTCTGTCAAGTAAACCTTTATCATAAAGCTCAACAGCCTTTTTCTTGCTAATGCGTTCCTCTTCACGAGCAAGCTCAGCAGAGTCTGTTATATTAAGTTTATTTTCTAAAGCCATAATGCAATCTCCTTAGTCCTTAACATATTCGATGATGTCTGCAAAATTGCAGTCAAGTTCTTTACAAATACGACTCAAGACCTTTAAACTGACTTCCTCATTTTTAGAAAGTCTTGCAAGAGTAGAGGGGGTTAACCCTGCAATTTCTTTCAGGTCTGTTTTCTTCATTTCTTTGTCAACCAATAGATGCCAAAGACCATTGTAACTGTATGCCATACTGATTCCTCCGAAACAATATAATAATCTATTATGTAGTATACCACACAACAGGTCTTTTGTCAATATTTTAGGTACATTTTGATGTACTTTTTATCATCTAAAAAGCAAAAAAATACCGCCAAAGCGATTACACTTTGACGGTATTTTCATAAGGAGTATCTTTCGTCAACAAAATTAACGTATTTTTCCACTAAACAGCATATGAGCAAAGTCCTTTGCAACCTTAGCTGCTTGCCCTGTTGTAATGCCGAAGAAATATTCGTTCTGTACACCGTTTAGTACTATCACGTTGATGTTGCTGTGCTTAATGTAATCCAGAGCGTGCAACAACTGCATAAACTCCTCCTTGCCGAAATCAGCAAAAGAGGTAATAACAAGCGTATCATCGTCGTTAAGCACTGTATTAAGGAACTCAAAGAATGAATCTTCTCCATTCCCAGCATAGAGCTTATCAATCTCCACCTGCTCAAACATTGCTTCCTTGTCTTTTCTGTCCGCCTCACTTGTAAACGAGAAATAGCCTATTGTTCTTTTCATTTGTTTATAACCTCCTAATATATTATCTTTCGACAGACAATATTACCCAAATGCTGAAAACTCAGCTTGCAATGTAGTTTTAATGGTATATCAGATGTAGAGAATGCTCAACCACAATTGTAATCGTAATTAACGTAACCTACTTCTGCAACTCGTTCCTTACCCTGCCCAAGTTCACTGACTGCCATATACTTGTAGGTATCCTTGACATGCTTACACTCCCATCCAAAATTATTACACAAGATTTCATTGTATAGTTCGTTTTCATAAGAGCAGACGAATATTTTTGCTTTTGCTCCTTCAAGGTTTTTCAAAAAAGCCATCTGTTCTTCAGGTTTAAGCATTTCACCTGCTTTGTACATTTTTCCACGCTTATTTTTACCAGTCAAATGTTCTTCGGGGTATGGTGGATCAATAAAAAGAAAGGCATTCTTATCTTCTTTGTATTTTTTAATCAGGTCGTTTGCATCTTCTCTCAAGACAGTTACACCTTGTAAACGCTGTATCGTATAAATCTTTTTTATTAACTTCCTGTGTATTTCAGCAAGTTCTGTACCTTTATGAATGCCACGAAAGGAAGTTCCTTGCCCGTTGTAGGAGAATAAAAAAGTCGCCCAAGCCAAAGCACCTGCAAACACATCATCATCTTGAAAATCAACAATGTTCAAATACGCCTTAGAATAGTCAAAGAAATCTTTCGTGTAAGGAAGCTGATGAAGCAGCCTAAGAACTTCCATACCTTTCTCCTTATCACTGAGCAGACTAACCAAATGCACAAGTTCGTTATCGGTATCGTTGTAAATCTCAACAGGGTGACGTGCCTTGTTCAAACCGACACCCCACATGCCAGAAAAGGGCTCTATATACGTATCTATATCCTTGTAAGGTATAAAAGGTCGATAGCTAAGAGTATTTCTGTTCTTTCCTCCGGGGTAAGGAGCAATTGTTATAATGTCAGGCATTGTTTTCGTCCTCCAATCTCTTAAGTGTATAACAACGTACGCCACCTACACGCTCTCCGGGTGTACCGATAAAACAACCGTGCTCCACAAGCAGATTCTTCCACTCTTTATCCTTTGTCACTTTCAGTCTGCTGTAATATTTTTTCGATGTTTCTTTAAATGTTTCAGTGTCAACTGTAACTTTGGCTTCGCCTGAACCTTTTGAAATGTCAGCATAAAAGCCCTCATAAACATTTTTAAATATAGCCGTATCGTCTGTCATTTCTCGTGCTAATCTGACATTTTCTTCACAGATATTCAGTAAGCAATCACGTATCCCTTCAATATCAAATGTAAAACCAATTGATTCATTAGCCCATTTCGCAGAAAGTGTGATGATTCCTATTTTATAGCACAAAGCATTCATCAAAGGATCTTCACTGTTTGCTACTGCTCTGATAGATTTAACTTCTGACTTCAACAGTTCTTTTAATGATGATACGAGCCTGTTCCTTAATATATAAGAAACAAATTCATAAGCAATAACTCCGTTGTTATCCTGTGACAGTTCCTTTATCATTTCCGCCTGCTCAGCACTGTCAAACAGCTCTCGCTGATAAATCTCCAGCTCGATCATACGCCTGAATTTACCCTGAAGGGCTGGCTTACCATCAAACAAGATGCTTTTTTCTGCCGATACCATAATACTTGTCGCCCAACTTCCTCGGTCACTAAGCTGTGAATCACGTCTCATACGTCCACGTTCAGTTCCGTTAGCAAGTCGATACACGAATGCATCAAAGTCTTTCTTATCCGCCAAAGAAGTATCATCAATTGCAACAAAAACACCTTTGTTACCAATCAACGACTGCGTTATGTAGTTCTCTGTATCATCAAAATCAAACTCCGTTCTATTTGAAACATGTGCATACAGGCTTTTAAACAGGTTTTCTGATATGGTCTTTCCGATGCTTGTTTTTCCTACAAGAGCTGTGACAAGATTTTCATTGAGAAGACCGCAAATCGGTGCTGATAAACCAACTGCAAGCAAAACCTGTCGCTTAATGTTACCTGCTGAATAATCATTGATTTTTTTAACAGTATCAAATCTCATTCCCTCAGCCTTCAGTGGTAAGTCGATTGGTTCACGTTCAACGACAAGTCCATTGCAATCCAAGTACTTTGCACCTGCAAACCCAACTAACTCCCCATCCTTATTGCACTGCCAACCAACACCATTCACTTGATGAATGATATCAAGCTCGTTGTACTTGTCTTCTATCTCCGCAAGAATATTACTCAACATTGGGTAGCTCACAGTGTCCCTAAAATTTCTGAGCTTGTAAACATCCTTATCAAGTCTGCTCATAGGAGTCTGCATAATACCCAGCTTCTCTCCTTTGTAATAGAGAGCACAACGCACCTCGTATGTTCCATCCTTCATTTCCACACGAACCGCTTTAACCTCAAAGCCCTGTTCTACCATAATAGTCTTCATATAAAAGACCTCCTAAAGTATATAAAGTCATTCAAAGTCGACAATGTATCGTTCAACTTTTAAATGCTACCTAACACTACCAACAAGCATCGGGAGATGGTATGTGAGTCGAAAAGGGGGACGTGAGAGCATTTTTATTTTATTTACTGCATCACAAATTTTTTATATATGCACGCTTAATCAATGTATCGTAACCTGTAAGTAAGACGTGAACTAATGCCCAATCTAACGGGTAGGTGTTTTTAGATGAAACACCTAATTTTAATGGTTCATAACCTGAAATTCCAGGTATCTGCACCTAAAAAACGACTTATGATATGCATATAAACATCATTTTTGTGCATTATGTTGCAAGCAATTTTAGATGTATCGAATTCAATCTTGTTAAACTTGTGCAGTATTAACGAATTTCGAGTGCGTTTCATCCATTTTCACCCTGCCCAAATAAACAGTCAAAAATGCATCAAAAAAGCCCTGATAGCACAGGTGACTATCAAGGCTCATTTTGCATAGCATACCATCAGTACACAAGTTTACTCAGTATAAGTCAGTACAGTTTCTCTATACTCTCTCTGCACAGCTTTGTTAAGCTGTGCAGTAGTATATTGGTGGGTACGTACATTTTCAAGCATATTTTATGTTTTAATGTATCCCATCACATAAAAATATTTTTATTTCGTCCTAATGTTCAAGGCTTTGGGAAAATGTCATTTTTGTCATTTCCATCAGTAGATAAAGCATTTTCTTCTGTTTCAACAGCAACAGTTGTGTTTTCATCTGTCAAATCAAGGCTTACAAATTCCATTTCAGGCTTTGACGTTTTATCAACCTGATTGCTCTCAGCCTTCTTTTTCTTATCCTTGCCCTTATTTTTCTTCTTTTCAGAATTACAGCTCTTGATGAAAGCAAGAGTCTCTTCCTTTAATATAACTGCATTTTCGCCGTTCTCATCGGTGTTAAGCACCTCTAATATGTCAGAAATAAGCTGTTCTCTTTCAGAGACGGTGTTTTCATTTTCCTGATACATTCCACGTGATGGCAGGTCTGCAATATCGTCTCTCTTAATATAATATAGAAGAAACTGCATTTCCTTGCTACCGATAGTCTGCTTTCCGTTTTGCATCAATCGGTTGTAGGCATCGTCTAAGATAAGTCGTTCCTCCGCACCTTTGATGACCTCGCTGTTTTTCTTCGGCTCAGCTTCTATTTCCAGAAGTAGAGCCAGTTTCATTTGAGCTTTTCTAAAATCTTTCATAAATCATTTCTCCTTTGTTCATTGATTTACTATTACTACTGCAAAGCTCCTGTGCCTGTCGAAGTCAAAATCCGTATGTATCAATGCCACAAACCACGAACCTGCCACAAAACATTATCGAACAATATTAAACGATAATCTCAGTTACAGCACACTGTATTAAATAAGTATTTACAAAATCCAACGATGTCGCACCTTAGTCAATGTAATGGAACACTATGTAATGTTCATCAAAGAACTCAAAGAGATAAAAAAATACACACCCACATCCTTGTGGGTGTATTTTTTTCCCATCTCGCCCTTCGGCTTTTTTAAATGATAATTACATACCCTTGCTACATAACCAAAAAGGTTGTGCCAAAAATCAGCACAACCTTAAAATATTAATTAATATTACTTAAACATATCAAAAATTCTCACGGCGAGCATAATTGCCTGTTCTCTTGATGTATTATCCAAAGGAGATAAAGTTGTTTCTCCTGTTCCTTTCATAATTCCATTGTTGGCAAGTACTCCAACAGAATCCAATGCCCAATTAGCAATTAAGTTAATATCATCAAAACCATTTAATGAACTATTATCATTAATATATTTTTCGCTGTTTTCCTGCTCTGCATACTCGATAGCTCTATGCATCATAACTGCGATTTCTTGTCTTGTAATATTCTGTTTCGGAGCAAACATATTATTTCCGACGCCTTTTACAATTCCCATTTCGTAGGCTAAATAAACATCTTCATTATCCGTATCGGAAAATTCAAAGCCATAAATGTCTTTCAAGGATGCATCTTCGTCAAATAATATGTATTCTTCGTCTTCTTCCAATGGAGCAAACAAACCGATTTCCGGTATTTCAATGCAACTTACAATAAGCGATGCAAATTCTTCTCTTGTTATATAGTTTTGATAATAATTGTTTTCCAGACTATAGTTACTATACAAATTAGCGGTTATTCCATAGCCTTCAGCTTTTTCAATTTCTGCTTTTGCCCATTCACTAGGTTGAATGTTTTCAGCTTCTTCAACATTTTCATCTTCTCTATCTGAGGGTGCATTTTTTTCTTTTAAAATATACAGCTTGTTAGTATCGAAATCCTCCAATATGGCAATTCCGTTCTCAAAGTGTACATACTCAAAAGTTTTCCCAAAAAGTTCAATTGTTCTGTAATCTTCACTATCGCAGCTTCCTATATCAAAACAAATGTATTTTGATATATCATCATTTTCTCCGACTGCACCCAAATTGTTTCCGTTTTTATCAATATAAAAACATTCTATATAATCAATATTATTCCCTTGCGGATAAAAGCCGTTGCTTTCTTTTACTTGTTTATATGCTATTGACTTACCGTCAACAAATTTACCTACTGAAAAAATGCCCTGGAAAGTGTGGTAATCAAATATGAAATCTATGACAAGATTTCCATTTGTATCTATGTATCCAACCTTAAAATCATCATTCATAACTGCAGCGAGTCCATCGCTGAACTGGAATGTGGTTAAGTATTGATTACTGTACCAAGATGGAATATTTCCATTTTCATCAATAAAAGTGAATTTGCCGTCTATAATAATATGTGCATATCCGTCATTAAAGCATCCATGCACACCGGGTTCATATGGCAATTCAATAACATCGTATTTATAATCTGCAAACGCCACTGTTCCAAGCAGTGTTATCAATAGTAAAACACTTAAAATACCTGCCAAAATTTTTTTCATAAGTTTCATCCTTTCAAAGTTAATATATGTAAGTTGTTATAACATATTTTAACCAGCAAGTCAAGCACAACTGCATTAAATATCATAAAATTTGCTTCTTGTTCATATTGCTTTTTCATAAGTTTTGTGGTATCATTTATACGGATGTTGATGTCTGCATATTTTGACATCAAGACACATCCTTTTTATTATGACGGCAAGGAGGTAAACCGATTTTGGCAATAGAAGTTTTTAATCGGCGTGAGAACAAGTATCTCATAGACAAAGAAACTTTTGAAAAAATTATAAAAGTGATGGACGAGCATATGGATATGGATTCTCACAATATCGACCATGAACCGTATACCATCTCAAACATATATTTTGACACTCCTGATGACTATCTCATAAGAACATCACTGTCAAAACCGAAATACAAGGAAAAGTTAAGACTTCGGGCTTACAAAGTTCCAAATATGGATTCCAAGGTTTTTCTTGAAATCAAAAAGAAGTTTAAAGGTGTTGTAAACAAACGAAGAACAAAGCTTAAACTTTCGGAAGCGTATGATTTTGTAGAATCCGGCATCGCCCCCGCTCCGCAAAGCTATATGAACACTCAGGTACTAAAGGAAATTGAGTATTTTTTGAAAATATATGACCTGTCTCCAAAGCTCTATCTTGCATATGACAGAATTGCATATTTCGAAAAAAACAACAGAGATCTTCGTATCTCCTTTGATATGAATATTCGCTCCAGACGGTATGATCTGCGATTGGAAAAAGGCGATTACGGCGAAAAACTCCTAAGCGACGGTACATATCTTATGGAGATTAAAACTTCCACAGCAATGCCCTTGTGGCTCACTTCTGTGCTGGCAGACTTACATATAGGTCGTACGAGTTTCTCTAAGTACGGTACAGAGTATAAAAAATGTCAAGTCAATCAAAAGAAAAAATGTATAGTGAGGTAATTTAATATGACAGACTTATTTAACGGACTTTTATCAAATGGTTCAACCGACATTACGGTTATGGGAGCAATAACAACTATGCTGATTGCAGTTGCATTCGGCGGTGCGATAGGCTTTACCTACTACAAGGTACAGGAAGAAAATTACCAGAGAAGTATGGCGGTAACACTTCTTATGCTCCCCGTAATACTATCCGTTATAATTTTCTTTGTGGGCAGTAACATTGCAAGAGCTTTCAGTCTTGCCGGTGTCCTCTCCATTGTGAGATTCCGAAGTGTTCCCGTTGACCCCAGAGACATCGGATTTTTGTTTTTTGATATAGGTGCAGGTCTTGCATGCGGTGTAGGTCTTTTCGGATATGGAGCAATCTTTGTAATCCTGCTCTGCATCATTATGATTCTCGCAGAAAACTGCAATCTTTTTGAAAAGAAGACTACACAGAAAACCCTTAAAATTACCATTCACGAAAATCTCAATTATCAGGGTGCTTTTGACGAAGTCCTCCAAAAATACACGAAAAAATATAGTCTTACAAAAATAAGAACTACAGATATGGGATCTTTGTTTGAGCTTTGCTACACGGTTACAATGAAAAATGACCAGGATGAACAGGAATTTATAAACGAGCTCCGTTGCAGAAATGGTAATCTTAACATAGCACTTCTTGTAAGTGCTCCTCCAAAAGCATTACAATAATTTTAAACTGTTAACAACATTAAAGAGTACAATAAAATAAATATTTATGTAAGCCATTCTAAAAGTCCTTGGAAAATCAATTTTCCAAGGACTTTTTAGTACATATTAATCAATGGGTACAATGTTATAAAGCTTGCAATACCTGAGCATTATACCGGCAAATTCTGCACGGGTCATCGTACTTCCGGGTTTTATGCAATTGTCTTGGGGCTTTTCCAGAATGCCATTGGTCACAGCCCACTCCATTGCCTTTCTCTTTGTAACGAGGTCGGAATCATCAAATTTATCGACTGTTTTTGTTGCAACTTTCGGAGAACCTGTAAAGCGGTAGAGGGAATCCATATATTCTTCTCTGGTTATAAAATTGTTTCCTCTGAATGTTCCATCCGGGTAGGCATCTATATAACCATTGAGGTAAGTCCATATTGCCGCATCGGAATACCATACTTTTTCCGGCACATCAGAATAAACCGGTTCATAATCTATACCGCCAACACCTGACATATTAAATAATAACTGTGCCGCAAGAGAACGCTTAACCTGATACTCAGGTCTGTAAAAACCATTTCCTACTTCTGCAAGCACCGAAAAACGGCTTGCCCTTGTCACATCCTCATAATAGCTGTCGGAGGGCAAAACATCATAAAAATGATGTTTTTCAATTTTCCCGAATCCTCTGAAAACTTCAAAGTGTTCCGTAAGTACGTCATGTCTTTTGCTTACAAAATCATATAGCTTATTGTATTCCTCGTTCCAATCCGTTCCTTCGCCCCACATAAGGGTATCTGCCTTTGCCGAGTCTTCAATCAATCGGCGATAGTACTCCATGGAGTGAAGCTGTCCGTCTTCACTCACTGCATTCTTGTTGCCAAGAAGTATATCCTTAACCAATGGTGAAAATTCTTTTTTGAAAATGGTTTTGGTTACGTCACAAAAATCATCCAAGGAGAAAAGTGCCATTGCCATTTCAGTATTTAACGCAGAAAGACCGCGGGCACTGTCATCTATCTGATATCCATCGTATGAACCCTTTCCAAAGCTCATATCGTAGTCCCACAAAGGTCCCATAACAAATTTTTCTTCCCCTGCTTCCTTATGCAGATAAGCGGAACTATTAAAGCTGTCCCTTGCTTTTGAAAACTCATTGACAAGGTAGTACATAACAACACTTCGCTCATCAATATAGTCGCTGTATTTCTTGCCGCTTTCAGGATGAACACCGCCATTATATACCGCATCCTCATATTCCTGATACAAGCTTGCTATATAGTCCATCTCTTCCTTAGAAGCATATTCCGGACTTTTAACTACAATATGCATATTTCTTTTTGTGCGGATGTAGCAAACCTCTTCCTTGGCACGTGTTTCATAGTCCATCTCAAGAAGATAGCCGCCGCTTATATCCTTGGGGGATTTCATACCCTTGCAATATGTGTAAAAAGCTCCGTTTGCTGTATTTGCGTTTGAAACTGTAAAACTGTCAAGCTTTATATTGGAATTGGCAAGCTGGTTCTCCTCTTCCAGATCAACCACATCAACCCTGCCTGAACCGACTTCAACCTTTTCTGTAAGCATATACATACCCCGGTATTCCCCGTCGTAATAAAGGTCCACGCTTTCTCCCTGAACATTGGACTTCATACCCAGAGCATTTCCCATTCCCAGTGCGAGGGTGTTTCTTATGCCCACTGTGTCAAGATAATTCGCCAGAAGAATCCAGGTTTTTTTCTCGTTTTTATCATCCTCGGTGCCAAGCAAATCGGCTTTTTCCTCCAGCTTTATCTGATACGGCTTTTTTTCTAATTCCCATGTGGTGTTGCCTCTACCCTTTATCTGGGTAAGATTTCCTTCATATATTATATTACCGTCACCAGCTTGCATAACTATTGAGCCGGTTGCTTTGTTGGCTTTTTCAATGCTGGATTCAACCCATTGTCTGCCCTCTGTTTCCGGGTTTGTGCTCAAAAGATATACAGTTGGAATTTTGCTCAAAAAAATGAATCTGATTTCATATTCCTGAGAATCATCCGATACCCTTACCACATAATCATCCGGATTACAAATCTTATCAAGATCTATGCTTTCTCCACTAGCAAAACGCATCTCACCGGCAGAACCTTTGATACGATATTTCTTATGACTTTCGTCAGAAAAAAGAGTTACTGTCCTGTCCTTTGCCCCCGCCGGTATAACAATTGTATCCATAGACGAAATTCTGGAAGCATTTATGCGAGTGTCGGAATTTGTCAAATCTCCGTATGTATAAAAAGGGATACTGTGCTTGGCATTTTCATCCACGGAATGGATAGGTGAAAGAATCAAATACAGTGCCACCGCTAAGAAAATGAATTTGCGTATATTGGACATCAACATTATAAAAACTCCTTTTTATCTGAAAGTACAGTAAATACGTTTTTAGTTAAGACTTAGCATAGCGACCAAAAGAATTATCAAAAATCCGAAATTGTATGCGGAAAATTCGGCTATATACCTGCCGGCTTTACCGGGATTGTGCAATGTGTATTCCCGAAAAGTAATAAGACTGGCAAGAGAGGATATCAATGTTCCTATTCCTCCAATATTTACGCCAATGAGCAAATCTGCATAATTTGATGTAAAGCGTGAAAGCAGAATTGCAGAGGGGACATTGCTTATAAACTGGCAAGACAAGGTTGTGAAAAACAATGTGTTTTTTTGAAGGAGGCCCGAAATAAACTCCGCTACCGCATCAATTCTGGACATATTTCCGGAGAAAATAAAGAAAAACACAAAAGTCAATAAAAGCGGATAGTCAACCATTTTCAGTGCACGCCTGTCCATAAAAATAAGGAAAGCCGGAATAACTATGAGTCCTATGTAATAAGGAATACCCCGAAAAACAATCAGTATAGAAAGGGCAAAAAGCAAAGAATATATAATAGTTCTGCAAATCGGAAGACGAATCCTGTCATTTTCTATTTCCAACGGTTTGTTTTCCACAAACAGGCAGCAGACCGTTACGAGAATAATAGAGATTATAAAAGGGATAAGCATTATCCCCACAAACTCACCGACAGGTATATTGAACTTTGTGTAAAGATACAAATTCTGAGGATTGCCAAAAGGTGTAAGCATACCGCCAAGATTGGCAGAAATATTCTGCATTATAAAAGTAAATGCCATATACTTGCGATTGCCTGTAGTTGTAAGCACAAAGTAACCCAGTGGCAAAAATGTAAGAAGTGCCATATCATTAGCGATAAGCATCGACCCTATAAAGGTAATATACACCAGTGCAAGTATGGCATACCTTGCGGATTTGAATATACGAACTATACTCTTTGCAAGTATATAGAAAAAATTAATGTTCTTAAAAGCACAAACCACTGCCAACACACAAAAAAGACATGATAGTGTCTTAAAGTCAAGATACCCAAGATACTCCATATCCGGCGGCACAAAAAAACATGTCACAATTGCAGCAAAAAGAGCAATTGTCATAACCATATTGTGTTTAACAAAAAAAACCATTTGTTTCATCTTTTTATTCCTTAAGCAGTTGCGTTAGTATCCGAACCCGTTTTGGGTGCGTGTTTTTACGCCACTGCATCGTTAAAATACTCGCAAATGCGTCAGCATTAGCTCCGTTTTTGCCACGCGCTGACGCAAAAACACAGCACCGAAAATTCTTCGAACCAAAATCAAGATAAAATAGATTGTTTTTCGAGGCGGCAGGTCGCAGGAATACTGTCGTATTTCAAGACCGACAACGAAGAAAAACGGATATTTTACTTGGTTTTGGCGAGTTCGGATACTAACGCAACT
>JAZPXS010000030.1:0-2853 GCA_045543775.1 Clostridia bacterium | reverse complement strand
ACCAGTTTGACAAGCCCGAGACCATCACTTCGACCAGCGTCTATTGGCTCGACTTCGATCACTACGACGGCAACTTCCGCGTGCCCGAGAGCTGGAAACTCTACTACAAGAATGCACGCGACCGCTGGGAGGAGGTTCGACTCGCCAGCGACCAGGAGACCTACGGTGTAGCGAAGGACTGCTACAACACCGTCCGCTTCCAGCCCGCCACCACCACCGCCATCCAGATCGTTGCCCAACTCCAGAAGGGCGAGAGCGGCGGCATCATCGAGTGGAAGGTTGAGTGAAAAAATCGGAGAAGTCGGAGTAATCCGAATACTCGGAGTAATCCGAATGCTCGGAGTACTCGGAATGCTCGGAGTAATCGGAGTACTCCGAAAAATCAGAAAAATCAGAGCAATCAAATAACTAAAACCAAACAAAAACAACAACATGAAAAAAGTCAGCAGCGCATCAGCGCTTGTCAGCTTGTGCCTATTGGCACTCACTGGCGACTTTATGGTGAGGTCATCTATGAGAGTTCCTATGTAGGACTCGCTTCTGTCGAGGGTAAATTCCTTTTTTCCAAGGCACCTATGTGCGGCATTTATGCCTGCGACAAGTCCCTGAGCTGCCGCTTCTTCGTAGCCGGAGCTTCCGTTAAACTGTCCTGCACCGTAGAGTCCGGGGTTAGATTTAAACTCCAGTGTTGCCCTCAGGTTTGTGGAATCTATGCAGTCGTACTCTATGGCATATGCCGTACGCATCATCACTGCATTTTCCAGTCCCGGAACGGAGTGAAGCATCTTTATCTGCACTTCCTCGGGGAGGGAGCTGGAAAAACCCTGGATATACATTTCCTCGGTGTTTAGTCCCATAGGCTCCACAAAAAGCTGATGACGCTCCTTGTCTGCAAAGCGTACCACCTTGTCCTCAATGGACGGGCAGTATCGGGGGCCGATGCCCTCAATCATACCGCTGTACAGGGGTGACAGATGCAGATTGTCCTTTATTATTCTGTGGGTTTCCCCCGTGGTATAGGTAAGGTGGCAGACCACCTTGTTTTCTCCGGGGTTTTCGGTTTCAAAGGAAAAAGGAACAATTTCCTCGTCGCCCTCCTGAACCTCCATTTTGGAAAAATCCACACTGTTGCGGTTAACTCTTGCAGGAGTTCCCGTCTTGAATCGTCTTAACTCTATTCCTGCCCTTCTCAGGCTGTCTGCAAGGTCATTGGAGGGAAAAACTCCGTCGGGACCGCTCTCAAAGCTGACATCCCCCACTATCACCTTACCTTTAAGGAAAGTACCCGTAGCTATTATGGCACACTTTACCTTAAACCTTGCACCGATTTTTGTAAGGACACTCTGTACGCTTCCGTCCTCGCCAAATTCAATATCTATAATTTCCGCCTGCTTTAGTGTGAGATTTTTAGTATTTTCCAGAGTGTGCTTCATTTCATCCTGATAGCGGCGTCTGTCCGACTGAACACGAAGGCTGTACACTGCAGGCCCCTTGCCCTTGTTGAGCATACGGGATTGGATAAAGGTCTTGTCGGCATTTTTTCCCATTTCTCCGCCGAGAGCATCTATCTCTCTTACAAGATGCCCCTTTGCCGTGCCGCCTATACAGGGGTTGCAGGGCATATTTGCAAGAGTATCCATATTTATTACAAAAAGAATGGTGGAAGCACCAAGACGGGCAGAAGCCAAAGCCGCCTCGCATCCTGCGTGACCGCCGCCGATTACTGCTACATCATATTCGCCTGCCATATATTCTCTCATAAAATCATCCTACTTTCCTACGCAGAAGCTGTGGAAAATTTTATCCACAATTTCCTCTGCCACTGTCTGTCCCGTAATCTCTCCAAGATGGGTAATTGCATTTTCTATATCTATAAATGTCATATTTGCTTCTATTCCCATTTCTATTGCCGATACTGCGGAATAAAGAGCCTCTCTTGCCTTTTGAAGAGCATCCCTGTGACGGATGTTGGTGATGATTGCACTGTCGTCGGTGCCAATCTCCCCTACCGAAAACATACGGGAAACTGTATCCTCAAGCTCACTTAATCCCATTCCCGTTTTTACGGAAAAGTCTATCACATTATCAAAATCAATCTCCGATTTGTCAAAAGCTATGCCTTTTTCGGACTTGTTTACAAGCACGATTACCTTTTTGTGCTTCACAGATTCCATTATCTCTCTGTCGCTGTCCTCAAGAGGCTTTGCTGCATCCAGCATAAGGATGACAAGCTCTGCATCGTTCAGCACATTTCTTGCTCTGTCAACACCGATTTTTTCAACAACATCGTCGGTTTCCCTTATGCCTGCAGTATCGGAAAGACTGAGCATTACAGAACCCAGACAAACATTTTCCGATATGGTATCTCTTGTGGTACCCTCAATGTCTGTAACAATTGCTCTTTCGTCACCGCAAATGAGGTTGAGAAGTGAGGACTTGCCCACATTGGGTTTGCCTGCAATTACGGTATTTACTCCCTCTCTTACAATTCTTCCTCTCTCAAATGAGGAAATGAGGGTATCTATTCTATTAAGGCAATCCTTTAGAGAGTCCAGATATTCACTGTCGGAAAGAGGTTCGAGGTCCTCGTCTGCAAAGTCTATGAGAACCTGCAAATGTGCAGTTAGAGTAAGAAGCTTCTCCCTCACTTGGGCAATGGCTTCCGACACTCTGCCCTTTAGCTGATGAACAGAAAGGGTGTGTGCGGTGTCTGTTCCGGCATTGATTATGTCGATAACCGCCTCTGCCTCGGTAAGGTCCATCCTGCCGTTGAGAAATGCCCTCTTGGTAAACTCTCCCGGCTCACTTAGTCTTGCACCGGCAGTAAGTATTGCCGAAAGGGTATTTTTTGTG
>JAZPXS010000029.1:0-11833 GCA_045543775.1 Clostridia bacterium | reverse complement strand
AAAGGAGATTTTTTATGAAACTGTGCGAAGTGAAAGAGGCACTCTCTGCAGAGGTTCTTGCAGTGGAGGAAGGATTGGATAGGGAGGTGTCCGCCGCATTTGCTTGTGATCTTATGAGCGATGTACTTGCTTTTGTTGAGGATCAGTCTCTTCTTCTCAGCGGGCTTATAAATCCCCAGGTTGTCCGCACTGCGGAAATGATGGATATGAAAGCCATTGTGTTTGTTCGAGGCAAAACTCCCACCGAGGAAATACTGGAGCTTGCCAAAGATGCCAACATTGTAATAATGACAACAGAGCTGACAATGTATTATGCCAGCGGTATTCTTTACTCCAAAGGTCTCGGCAAGGAATAGGTGAAATGTTATGGATGACTACAAAGTAAGTTACAAGGTAAATGGTGAAGATTTCACAGTAGCAGGAGAGGCTTCCAGAAGCCTGAAAAAAGTTCTTACTCAGCTTGGGATAAATCCCAAGGTTATTCGTCGTGCAACAATAGCTATGTATGAGGGTGAAATCAATATGGTTATTCACGCAGATGGCGGCGTTATAGATGTAATAATTAACAAAGAGAAAATACATATGTTTTTAAGGGACCGCGGTCCCGGAATAGGAAATATCAACCTTGCAATGACCGAAGGATATTCCACCGCCACCGAAGAGGTACGGCAACTTGGCTTCGGAGCAGGAATGGGACTTCCGAATATGAAAAAATATACCGACTATTTCAACATTGACACGAAAGTTGGTGTGGGAACTACTGTAGAAATGATAGTAAATATTTAATCATAGGAAATTACACTGCCTATGCAGTAAAGGAGGATTCCTTTTGAAAGATATAAGACATTCTGTTCAGCTTGACAAGGACCAGTGTCACGGTTGTACCAATTGCATTAAATCTTGTCCAACTCAGGCTATTCGCGTTCGTAAGGGTAAGGCAAAAATTATTAAAGACCGTTGTATAGATTGTGGTGAATGTATAAGGGTTTGCCCTTATCACGCAAAAAAAGCCATTACGGATTCTTTTGAAAAGCTTAAAGAGTTCAAGTACAATATTGCCCTGCCGGCACCAACCTTTTACGGCCAGTTTTCGGAAGCAACCGATATTAACAGTATCCTTAATTCGCTTTTAAAAGTAGGCTTTGACGATATTTTTGAAGTTGCTCTGGCAGCGGAAATTGTTACCAATGAATCGAAGAAACTTATGGAAAAAGGTAAAATTGAGCTTCCTGTTATAAGTTCAGCATGTCCTGCGGTTGTAAAGCTTATTTCCACAAGATTTCCAAGCCTTATTGATAATATTTTGCCTGTCATTTCACCAATGCAGCTTGCAGGCAGGCTTGCCCGTGAGGAAGCGGTAAAAAAGACGGGATACAACCCTGAGCAAATAGGGGTGTTTTTCATAACCCCATGTGCTGCTAAGGCTACATGTGCTCAGTACCCCATAGGAATCGAAAACAGCAATATTGACGGAGCTATATCCATAAAAGATGTTTACCTCAAGGTACTTCCTTTTATCAATAACAATGATGGTCTTCCCCTTGCAAAAGCAAGTTTCAGAGGGGTTTGCTGGGCGAACAGCGGCGGAGAAGCCAAGGCAACGGGAAATAAGAGTTACATAGCAGTGGATGGTATACATAACGTGCTCAATATTCTTGAGGAAATTGAAAATAACAGGTTGAAGGACGTTACTTTTGCCGAACTTCTTGCGTGTCCCGGAGGATGCGTTGGAGGACCGCTTAATGTTGAAAATTGCTTTGTTGCAAAAAGGCGAATAAAAAATCTTGCTATGCGTCAGGAGTGTGCCCCGGGTGCAGGCGAATATTTGGATATGGATTGTGATATCAGTTGGGAGATGGAACTTCCGTTTACGGGAAAACTCAACCTTGATGATGATATGACAGTAGCAATGCAGAAGCTTGCAAGAATTGAAGAATTGTGGAATACCCTCCCAAAATTGGATTGCGGGTCCTGCGGTTCTCCGTCGTGCCGTGCTTTGGCAGAGGATATTGTTCTTGGTTATACCAGTGAAAATGCTTGTATTGTCAAGTTCAAAGAGCGTGTTCTGGAATTTGCAAGACAGGCAAATGATATTGATTTACAGGATTTTCAATGAGGTGAGAAAGCTATGATAGTTTCGGAATTAATTGATAAATTGTCCCTTGAAATATTGACAGAGGGTAATACGGATAAGGAAATAGAAGGGTGCTATTGTTCGGATTTATTAAGCCATTGTATGTCTAATATTGAGGAGAATAATCTTTGGATTACAGTTCAGGTCAATATTAACATAGTTGCAATAGCGGTTCTCACAGAGCTTTCTGCAATAATTATTGCTCAGGATATGATAGTGGGTGATGATGTACTCAGTAAGGCTACTGAGGAGGGGGTTACTATTTTAAAATCCCCAATGACATCCTATGAACTTTGTGTGGAAGTCGGTAAATACATATGAGCAAGTGCTATTATGATTTTCACATTCACACTCTTCTTTCTCCCTGTGGGGATGACGATATGACACCCAACAATATTGTCAATATGTCTATACTTAAAGGTCTTGATGCTATTGCAATCACAGACCACAATACTGCTGCAAACGCAAGGGCTTGTTTTGAATGCGGAAAAAGAGCCGGACTTACAGTTGTTCCCGGAATGGAGATAGAAACATCGGAGGATGTACATTTGGTAGCACTTTTTGAGAGCCCTGACGGTGCCGAAGAGATGGGTGAATTTGTACAAAAAAAGCTTCCGTACATAAAAAATCGTCCTGATATATTCGGACATCAGTTTATAATGGATGCAGATGATAATGTTGTAAGAGAAGTTCCTAATCTTCTTTCTACGGCAACTTCTTTGAGTTTAAAAGAGGCTGTTGATGCTATCAGAACTCTTGGGGGAGTATGTATTCCGGCTCATATTGATAAGAGTTCATACAGCGTTATTTCCAATCTGGGATTTATTCCTCCGGAACTTGATTTTTCTGTGTTTGAGCTGAAATTTCCGGATAAAGCACAAGAGTTTATGAGAAAGCATTCTATATGCGGAAAAGTTCTTCACAATTCCGATGCACACTTTTTGTGGGACATTAGCGAAAAAGAAAATTTTATTGAACTAAAATCTTTGTTACAGGCTGAAATCATTGACTATTTAAGACAAAAATAAGATGTTTTTTTGTATGTTTTGCCGATTTTTTTAAGTTATTTACAAAACCGTAGCATTTCTTATCGAAATGTGTTATTATTATCTTTGGTTATTTATTATATTATATATAATTAACATATTATTTTTAGAGGAGGTTTGACTAATGAGCGAAACTAAAGCTCCGGCTTTTGTAAGCACAGTAGAACAAGACGAGAAGCTTCAGGCGGTTATTGCCAAATACAAGGGCACAGATGGTGCACTTATCCCGGTTCTTCACGAAGCTCAGGGAATTTTTGGTTATCTCCCCATTGAAGTACAGCAAAAGATATCGGATGGTCTTGATGTACCGATGTCAGAAATTTACGGTGTAGTAACATTCTACACACAGTTCACCATCAATCCCAAGGGTAAATATCACATTGGTGTGTGCCTTGGTACTGCTTGTTATGTTAAGGGCAGCGGTGATATCATCAACAAGATCAAAGAAAAACTCGGAATAGATGTTGGTGAGTGTACTTCTGACGGAAAATTCTCTTTGGAAGCTACAAGATGTATCGGCGCCTGCGGTCTTGCTCCCGTACTTACAGTTAACGAGGAAGTTTACGGAAGACTTACCGTTGATGATGTAGAAACAATTCTTGCAAAGTATGCAGACTGATAAATTATGACAGAATTGTCTTTGCACATATTGGATATAGTTCAGAACTCCACTAAGGCCGGTGCCACACTTGTAGAGATTGAAGTTTGCGAGAACATCGCAGAGAATATTCTCTCTATAGTGATTAATGACAATGGCTGCGGGATGGACGAAGAATTTCTGAAAGATGTAATGAGTCCTTTTAGAACAACCAGAACAACCCGTAAGGTCGGACTCGGTCTTTCTCTTTTGAAAAATGCTTGCCAGCAGACCGGCGGCGATCTTGAGATTTCATCTGAAGTCGGTATTGGCACAAAAGTTAAGGCAACATTTGTTTACGACAGCATAGACCGCCAGCCGCTTGGCGATATGGCATCCACTATGACGGTGCTCATAGGCGGTAATGATCAGATTGATTATGTATATACCCATGAATATAACGGTGAAAAATTTGTTTTTTCCACATCCGATATCCGTGCTGTGTTGGGCAGTGAAGTTCCCCTAAGGGAACCGGATATCCTCCAATGGATTGAAGGGTATATAAACGAGCAAACAAAAAATTTATACGGAGGTGCTATGTAATGAAAAGCTTATCCCAGTTAGAAGAAATAAGAAATAAAACATTGGCAAAAATCAACCTCAGAAAAGAAGATGAGAATGGCATCCGCGTTGTCGTTGGTATGGCTACCTGCGGTATCGCTGCCGGTGCAAGACCTGTTCTCAAGGCTCTTATGGATGAAATCGAAAAGAGAAATCTCTCTGAGAGCGTTTTCGTAACACAGACAGGTTGCATAGGTCTTTGCAAGTTAGAGCCTATAGTTGAAGTGTATATGCCGGGTAACGAAAAGATTACCTATGTTAATATGACTGCAGACAAGGTTGCCAAAGTTGTAAGCGAAACGATTGTTAACGGCAAGGTTGTAGCAGAATACACCGTTACTAAATAAGGAGGTAATTTTAAATGGAATTAGCAAGAGCACATGTCCTTGTTTGCGGCGGTACCGGATGTACTTCTTCCGGAAGTGAAAAGATTATCACCAAATTCGAAAACTGCCTTGCGGAAAATGGACTTTCAGAGGAAATCAAAGTTATAAGAACCGGTTGTTTCGGTCTTTGTGCTTTGGGCCCCATTGTTATTGTATATCCCGAAGGTGCTTTTTACAGTATGGTTACTGTTGACGATGTAGAAGAAATCGTTTCTGAGCATCTTTTAAAGGGAAGAATAGTAAAAAGACTTCTTTACAAGGAAACAGTTGTTGACGAAAACAACATTAAATCCCTTAACGAAGTTGACTTCTACAAAAAGCAGCAGCGTATTGCTCTTAAGAACTGCGGTGTTATCAATCCCGAAGCTATTGACGAATATATAGCATTTGGCGGTTACACAGCACTTGGCAAGGTTCTTACAGAGATGAAGCCTCAGGAAGTTATTGATGTTGTTAAAGAATCCGGACTCCGCGGCAGAGGCGGCGGTGGCTTCCCCACAGGTCTCAAGTGGCAATTTACTGCAAACTCTGTCAGCGACAAGAAGTTTGTTGCTTGTAATGCCGATGAAGGTGACCCCGGTGCTTTTATGGATAGAAGTATCCTCGAGGGCGATCCTCACGCTCTTATTGAAGCTATGGCAATTGCCGCTTATGCAGTAGGTGCTGACCAGGGGTATGTTTATATCCGTGCAGAGTATCCTATCGCTGTTAACAGACTTAATATCGCTATCGGACAGGCGAGAGAGTATGGTCTACTCGGTAAGAATATATTCGGAACAGACTTCTCCTTTGATATGGAACTCCGTCTTGGTGCGGGTGCATTCGTTTGCGGTGAAGAAACAGCTCTTATCACCTCTATCGAAGGTCACAGAGGTGAACCCAGACCCAGACCACCTTTCCCTGCAGTTAAAGGTCTGTTTGGCAAACCTACACTTCTTAACAATGTTGAAACTTATGCTAATATTACAGCAATTATCAATAACGGTGCCGAGTGGTTCAAATCTATCGGTACTGAAAAGAGTACAGGTAGTAAGGTATTTGCAGTAGGTGGTAAGATAAATAACACAGGTCTTGTGGAAATTCCCATGGGTACTACACTTCGTGAAGTTGTTTATGATATCGGCGGCGGTATTCCCAATGGCAAAAAATTTAAGACTGCTCAGACAGGCGGACCTTCCGGCGGATGTATCCCTGAATCACTTATTGATATAGAAATTGATTACGATTCCCTCATTAGTATCGGCTCTATGATGGGTTCCGGCGGTCTTATCGTAATGGACGAAGACACTTGTATGGTTGATATTGCTAAATTCTTCCTGGAATTTACAGTTGATGAATCCTGCGGTAAGTGTGCTCCCTGTCGTATCGGTACCAAGAGACTTTTGGAAATACTCAATAAAATTACCGAAGGTAACGGTACTTTGGAAGATATTGACAGACTTGAAGAGCTTTGCTATATGATCAAAGATTCTGCACTTTGCGGTCTTGGTCAGACAGCACCCAATCCCATACTCAGTACACTGAGATACTTCCGTGATGAGTATGTTGCACATGTTGTGGACAAGAAGTGCCCTGCAGGCGTTTGTAAGGCTCTTGTTTCCTACAAGATTGATCCCGAAAAATGTATCGGATGTACCAAGTGTGCAAGAGTTTGTCCTGTTGGTGCTATTTCCGGTGAGCTTAAGAAGGTTCACACAATTGATACTTCAAAATGTATTAAATGCGGTGCTTGTATGGATAGCTGTCCTAAGAAAGCAATATACAAATAAGGAGGGGATATAAGATGGATATGGTAAATATTAAGATTAACGATAAAGAATACAGTGTTCCTGCATCTTACACCATCCTTGATGCTGCCAGAGATGCAAATGTACACATTCCAACACTGTGTTATCTCAAAGATATCAATGAGATTGGTGCCTGCAGAATGTGTCTTGTAGAGATTAAGGGAGCAAGAGCTCTTCAGGCTGCTTGCGTATATCCCGTTTCCGAGGGATTGGAAATCTATACAAACACTCCTAAGGTAAGAAAAGCAAGAAAAGCTACACTTGAACTTATTCTTTCCAATCACGAAAAGAAATGTCTCACTTGTGTTAGAAACAGAAACTGTGAGCTTCAGCAGCTTGCGGATGAGCTTGGTATAACAGAACTTCGTTACGAAGGTGAAAACGAAAAATACGATTTGGATTGCACATCCACATCTCTTGTAAGAGATAACAATAAGTGTATCCTTTGCCGTCGTTGCGTATCTGCTTGTAGCAACCAGGCAATTTCCGTAATCGGATGCGTGGAAAGAGGATTCAAGACACACGTTACATCCACTTTTGAAAAGGAAATCAAGGATGTAGGATGTATCTTCTGCGGTCAGTGTATTGTTGCCTGCCCCGTTGGTGCACTCTATGAAAAGAATGATATACCTCAGGTTATGGAAGCAATTGATGCTCCCGAAAAGCATGTTGTAGTTCAGACTGCTCCCGCAGTTCGTGCTGCACTTGGCGAAGAGTTTGGTCTCCCCATCGGAACACCTGTTACCGGCAAGATGGTTGCCGCTCTTAAGAGACTTGGTTTTGACAAAGTATTTGATACAGATACAAGTGCTGACCTCACCATTATGGAAGAAGGCACAGAATTTATCGAAAGATTTACCAAGCAGGAAAATCTTCCTATCATTACATCCTGCTCACCCGGTTGGGTTAAATTCTGTGAGCACTATTATCCCGAATTTATCGGTAACCTTTCCAGCTGCAAGTCACCAATGGAAATGTTCGGTGCTGTTATTAAGTCCTACTATGCAGACAAAGCCGGCATAGATAAGAAGGATATTTATTCTGTAGCTATTATGCCTTGTACCTCTAAAAAGTTTGAAGCTTCCAGAGAAGAGTTTGCAAAGGATGGAATTAAAGACATCGATGCATCTCTTACCACAAGAGAGCTTGCAAGAATGATTAAGCAAGCAGGTATAGATTTTGTAAATCTTCCTGATGAAGAATTTGATCAGCCCTTTGGTGAAGCTACCGGTGCCGGTGTTATCTTTGGTACAACAGGCGGTGTTATGGAAGCTGCTATCCGTACTGTATATGAACTTCTCGAAGGCAAGGAACTTGCTGATCTCAATGTAACAGCAGTTCGTGGTCTTGAAGGCGTTAAGGAAGCTACTCTCAAGATTGCAGGCAAGGATGTTAAGGTTGCAGTTGTACATGGCACAAAGAATGCAAGAATTATTCTTGATAAGGTTAAGAATGGCGAAAAGTATGACTTTATCGAAGTTATGGCTTGTCCCGGTGGATGTATCCACGGCGGCGGTCAGCCTATTGTAGATTCCAGAACAAGAGCAACTGTTGATGTTAAGGCAAAGAGAGCAGCCGCTCTTTACTCAGAGGATGAAGCTTCAACCCTCAGAAAATCTCACCTTAACCCCAATGTTCAGCTTATGTACAAGGAGTTCTTTGAAAAGCCGGGAAGTCACAAGGCTCACGAGCTTTTGCATACTCATTACACAGATAGAAGTGCAAATAAATAAATTATAAGATAGCAATAGCCTCCACATTATTCGGAGGCTATTGTCTTACAGATAGGGAGTGAAAAAATTGGTAACAGGAATAGAACATGTAGCAATTTATGCCAAGGATACAAAAAAGCTCTCACAGTGGTATGCGGAGCTTTTTGATGGCAGAATTATATCTGATAACGGAAAGGGGACAATTTTCGTTGCATTCAGGGATAACAGTATGTTGGAATTTTGCCTTAATCCTTCATACAATAACGAGATAACTATGCTTGATAAACCCGGAATCAGACATATTGCTTTTTATACAGATTCTTTTGAAGAAACTGCGGCTAAGATAAAAAGGGCAGGGGGAACACTTGTAAAGGATGTTCCCAACATACCTTCAGCGGTGAAAATAATGTTTTTCCGTGATCCCGAGGGAAATATAGTCCATATTATATCAAGAGAAAAACCTCTGGTATAACAGGAAGGATATCAAAACGGAGAAAGACAAATTATTTATTGTCTTAATTTATTGAGAAGCTGCTCGAAATATTCGGGAGGTTGTGCAGAAAAAGACATTGTTTTGCCCGATATCGGATGATTAAATGTTATTGACTGTGCATGCAGTGCCTGTCCCTTTAGGTTATAGGAATTTTTATTAAGATACAAGGGATCGCCGACAATCGGATGACCGATATATTGCATATGAACGCGAATCTGATGTGTTCTTCCCGTTTCCAGATCGCACGCGACGTATGTTGCATTGTCAAGATATTCCAAAACCTCAAAATGTGTAACAGCATCCTTGGAATTAGTTGGGGTAACTGCCATTTTAAGTCTGTTTGTGGGATGGCGTCCGATTGGGGCATCAATGATACCCTTTTTGTTTTTCATTATACCGCAAACTATACAAACATAATGCCTTCTTGCTGTTTTTTTCTGTATTTGTTCAGATAGCGAAAGGTGTGCTTCGTTGGTTTTTGCTACAAGCAAAAGTCCGGAAGTATCTTTGTCAATTCTATGTACTATCCCCGGACGCAAAACACCATTTATTCCGCTAAGGGATTCCTTGCAGTGATACATTAAAGCATTAACCAGAGTCCCGTTATAATTGCCCGGTGCCGGATGCACAACCATGGCTTGAGCTTTGTTTATTACCAGCATATGTTCGTCCTCATAGATTATATCTAAGGGAATATTTTCTGCTTCTATATCAGGCTGCTCGGGTTCGGGGATATCAATGGTTATTTTATCACCGATTTTAACCTTGTAAGATGATTTTGCAGTATTATCATTTACCATGGCATTACCATCATCTATCAGCTTTTGAATCTGTGACCGGGGTATACCGTCAATTTGAATGTATTTATCAAGTCTTATGCCGTTTGATTCGCATATAAATTCATATCTGTTCATTATCACTTATCTCTTTCCGTAGGTTCTTTGTATATAAAAAGAATATATATTGCAAGCAGAATGGTACCTGTAACCACAAAACAGTCGGCTACATTAAATACAGGATAATTGATAAATGTAACTTCTATCATATCTATTACATATCCCAGGAAAATCCGGTCAATGAGATTTCCTGCTGCACCTGAAAGAATCAGGCACAATGAAGAAGTCAACAGTTTGTGCGTGGGTTTGTAGTGTAATTTGTAGTAAACAATTCCAATCATTGCAATGATAGTAAAGCTTATAAATATCCATCTGGAGTTCTGGAGTATTCCAAAGGCAGCACCTTTGTTTTCGACATAAGTAAAGCTTAATATATCATTTATGATTTTGATACTGCCTACCGGTTCCAATAATTTAGTTGTTAGTATTTTGGAAATCTGATCCAAAATAACAAGTAATGCAGAAACAATAAAAAATAACATCTGTAATACTATCCTTTCAAATAAGCAAAAGGAATCTGCGTATGCGGATTCCTTTTTGATATATGCTTGTTAACCATTAACTATAGACAATGTTTTTGCAATTGCATCAGCAACAGAAAGCTCTGAAAGTTCACCGGATTTTCGTTCCTTAAACTCAACAATGCCGTCACCGGCTTTTTTGCCAACTGTAATTCTCAGTGGGATACCGATGAGTTCTGCATCGTTAAACTTAACGCCTGCACGTTCATTTCTGTCATCTATAATAGTTTCAATGCCTTTTGCAGTAAGCTCCTTGTAGATTTCTTCTGCAATTGCATTTTGTGTTTCATCCTTAACATTTACAGGAACAACAATTGCCTGATAAGGAGCAACACTCATAGGCCAGATAATACCGTTTTCATCGCAGTTCTGTTCAATGATTGCCGCAAGACATCTGCTTACACCAATACCGTAACAACCCATAATAGGTACTTGCTCTTTGCCATTTTCATCCAGGAAAGTACATTCCATGGATTTTGAATACTTTGTGCCTAGCTTGAAAATGTGACCGACCTCGATTCCGCGGCAGGTTTTGATTTTTTCGTTTTTGCAGATAGGGCATAAATCACCCTCTTCAATATTACGGAAATCACCTACAATCGTGGGATTAAAGTCACGACCTATATTTACATTTTCGATATGATAGTCAGTTTCGTTTGCACCTACAATCATATTGGTCATATTTGCTACTTCATTATCTACAAATACATCTATATCAAGATTAACAGGTCCTGCAAAACCGGCTTTGGCGTTTGTAATCCGCATAAGATCATCAAGAGGAGCAAGATCAAATTCAATTGCACCGCCCAGTGCATTGACAACTTTTGTGTCGTTTACCTCTCTGTCTCCTCGAACCATTACAGCTACAAATTTATCATCTGCTTTATAGATAATTGTTTTTGCAAAATCCTGAGGTGTTTTACCAAGAAAATTTGTAACATCTTCTATAGTACCGGCATTTGGGGTATGTACTTTTTTCATATCTGCCATAGGAATATCTGATTTGTCGTTTGCAGGAATACAGATAGCCTTTTCTTCATTTGCACAGTAACCGCATTTTTCACAATAAGCAATAGTATCCTCGCCAATATCGGATTTAACCATAAATTCCTGCGAGCCGCTGCCGCCCATAGCACCAGAATCAGCATCAACAATGAGATAGTTGAGTTCCATTTTATCAAATATTTCCTTGTACGCATCGTACATATTTTTGTATGAAACATCAAGACCTGCTTCGTCACGGTCAAAACTGTATGCATCCTTCATTATGAATTCACGGCTTCGGATTACACCAAAACGCGGTCTGCGTTCGTCACGGTATTTTGTTTGTATCTGATAGAGTGTAACCGGAAGCTGCTTGTAAGAGCGAATGTTTGCTTTTACGGTATCGGTAAATATTTCTTCGTGTGTGGGACCAAGGCAAAAATCACGGTCACCGCGGTCTTTAAGACGAAACATTTCCGGGCCGAAAACTTCCCATCTTCCTGAAACCTCAAACATTTCCTTGGGTAAAAGTGCAGACATTAAAAGTTCCTGCGCATCGTGATTATTCATACCGTCGCGGATGATTTTTTCTACATTTTTCAAGACTTTAAGTCCTAAAGGCAAGTAGCCATAAACGCCGGAAGCAAGCTTTCTGATAAGTCCTGCACGAAGCATA
>JAZPXS010000028.1:0-8466 GCA_045543775.1 Clostridia bacterium | reverse complement strand
CACCCAAAAAACGTAGTTCTCTGTAAGATATCTGCTACAACATCTGAATATCTTCTAATAACGAGGTTTTAGATTTTATTCCAAAACAGAGCTACGCTTTTTACAAAAGCGTACCCTCGTTATAAAAAAATTCATAATGTTGTAGCGAAATTATTATACCACAGAAAAAACAGGTTTACAAGTTTTTTAATAAAAAAAGTGCAGTTGAAAAATCTTCGGCATTTTTCCGACACTTTTCAACCAACACTTTCAAGCATAATTTTATAAAGTTTTCCAAAAGCAGTTGACAAAACATAACTTATTGTATTATAATGATTATAGAAAAAGGCAAGACCTCAAACGGTTATGCCAAAAAGAATATTGTTATAAAAATAACGCTATTAGCTTTGGTCGGCTGGCGTGATTTTTTTATGGAAATTACTAAAAGTAACATAATAATCATAAATGAAATTATGTATTCATTATCCATAGCAACCACCTCCTTTCAGGGAGATGACAGCATAACCGCCCAGCTTTTACACTGTTTTCAGTCTTACCTTCTGTCGGATTTCTCCAACAAAGATATTATATAGCATATTTTATATTATTTCAACGTCTTTTTACAAAAACTCCAGTATATTTTATAAAAAATCGAGTTATAGGAATAAAAAAATATGTAGAAATCCGCAATTTTTGCGGATTTCTACATATTTTGAGTGTTTTTGCCATTTTAAAACTATAGAAGTTCATCAGTGGTGCCTATAAGCGGTCTGCGCTTTATTTTACATTCCCTTTGCTGCTTAAATATTTTCTATCTGCCAATCTATTTCCGTTTCGCCAAGACTTTTTAATATTTCATTGGCTTTCTTAAAGTGATTACATCCAAAGAAACCCCGTGAAGCGGAAAGGGGACTGGGATGAACGCTGGTAAGAACATAGTGGAAATTCTTATTGATAAACTCTGCCTTTTCCTTGGCATTGTTACCCCACAAAAGAAAGATAACAGGTTTTTCTCTCTCGTTGAGCTTTTTTATAACCTCGGTGGTAAATATTTCCCACCCCTTGCCCCTGTGGGAATTTGCCATATCCTTGCGGACTGTGAGTGCAGAGTTAAGCATCAGCACCCCTTGTCTTGCCCATTTTTCCAGATAGCCGTTGTTTGGAATATAGCACCCAAGAGACATCTGAAGCTCTTTGTATATATTTTTGAGAGACGGAGGAATGTCTATGCCCTCTCTTACGGAAAATGCAAGTCCGTGTGCCTCCCCCTCACCGTGATATGGGTCCTGCCCCAGAATAACGACCTTTACAGCGTCATAATCCGTAAATTTTAACGCATTGAAAATATCATACATGGGAGGATAAATTGTCCTGGTACTGTACTCTTCTTTTAAAAACTGACGAAGCTTAAGGTAGTAATCCTTGGAGAACTCCTCACCTATTACCTCATTCCAGCTATTTCCGAAATCTACCATAAAATCACCTTATTTACTGTGGGCCTTTGCTTTGGCACGAAGCGTTTTGTCAAGAATCTTTTTGCGGATTCTGAGATTTTCGGGAGTTACCTCCAGAAGCTCGTCATCGGCAAGAAATTCTATGCAGTTTTCCAGTGACATTACAACCGGCGGTACAAGACGAAGGGCATCATCAGAGCCGGATGCACGAGTGTTTGTTATGTGCTTTTTCTTGCACACATTAACATCTATATCACCCACACGGAGATTTTCTCCCACTACCATTCCCTGATAAACCTCAACACCCGGTCCTATAAAGAGAGAACCTCTCTCCTGAGCATTAAAAAGACCGTAGGTTATGGATTCGCCATCCTCAAAGGCAACAAGTGAACCTCTGGAACGCATAGGGATATCCCCTTTATATTCCTCGTAACCGTTTAGTATATGATTCATTATACCGTTTCCTCTGGTATCCGTCATAAGCTGTGAACGGTAGCCTATAAGACTTCTGGAGGGTATATTAAACTCCAGCCTTGTATAGCCTGTCGCACCGCTTGTCATATTGAGCATCTGACCTTTTCGCTCTGCAAGAGTCTGTATTACACTTCCTACAAATTCCTCGGGAACATCAACTATAAGAAGCTCCATTGGTTCCATAACCTTGCCGTCGACAACTTTATTGATAACCTCGGGCTTTGAAACCTGAAATTCATAGCCTTGTCTTCTCATAGTTTCTACAAGTATGGAAAGGTGAAGCTCACCTCTTCCGGACACCTTGAAAGCTTCAGAGGTATCTGTCTCCTCAACCTTGAGGCTGACATTTGTCATCATCTCACGGAAGAGTCTGTCTCTTAAATGTCTGCTTGTTACAAACTCACCCTCTCTGCCTGCAAATGGGGAATCGTTGACACTGAAAGTCATAGATATTGTGGGATCGTCTATATCAATAAAGGGGAGCGGTTCGGGACAGTCTACATCGCATATGGTTTCGCCTATTTTGACATCGGCAACACCTGCCATAAGTACAATATCACCTACTGTAGCCTCCTGAACCTCTACTCTCTTTAGTCCTTCATACATATACATTTTTGTAAGACGGATATTTTCTGTTGTGCCGTCTTTTTTGCATATTACGGCATTCTGACCTACTTTAACAGAGCCTCTCTCTACTCTGCCAACGGCCATAGTACCTACATAATCGTCGTAATCTATGTTGGATATGAGAAGCTGGAGACTACCCTCCATATCACCCTTGGGTGCTGGAACATGGTTTACTATCATATCAAGAAGAGGCTTCATATCCTTGCCCTGAGCCTCGGGGTCCAATGTGGCATAGCCACTCCTTCCCGATGCATAAACAACAGGCGAATTAAACTGGTCATCTGTTGCCTCAAGCTCAAGAAACAGCTCGAGAACCTCGTCCACCACCTCGTAGGGACGAGCATTGGGACGGTCTATCTTATTTACAACTATAATAGGATGAAGATCCAGAGAAAGAGCTTTTTTCAGTACAAATCGTGTCTGAGGCATACACCCCTCAAAGGCATCAACAAGCACCAGAACACCGTCTACCATTTTGAGTACACGTTCCACTTCACCGCCGAAATCTGCGTGTCCGGGAGTGTCAACAATATTAATTTTGATACCATTGTAATCAAGTGATGTGTTCTTGGAAAGTATAGTGATACCTCTCTCCTTTTCCAAGTCATTATTATCCATAACACGTTCGTCTACCTGTTGATTTTCACGAAAAATACCGCTTTGCTTAAGAAGAGAATCCACCAGGGTAGTTTTACCGTGGTCAACATGAGCAATTATTGCGATATTTCTTAATTCTTCTCTTGCGCTCATACAAACTCTGTCCTTTCTTTTATCAATCCACTAACAAATCGAAAGCGATGTAAAAAAACAAGTTTTTTTACATCGCCTTAAAAACTTATTATTTGTCCATTCCGAATTTCTTCTTGAACTTATCGATTCTTCCGCCTGTATCAACAAGCTTCTGCTTACCGGTATAGAAAGGATGGCACTTGGAGCAAATTTCAACATTGATATTTTCCTTGGTAGAACCGGTCTCAAAAGTAGCACCGCATGCACACTTTATAACTGTGGGTTTGTAATCGGGATGTAAATCCTGCTTCATTTATGTTCACCTCTGCTTCATTATTTCTCATTTATGACTAAACCATTATAACACAGCTTTTTCCAAATTGCAAGCATTATTTTCAGTATTTACATAATTTTTTTCATTTCTTCAACCATAAGGGATATTTTTTCTCTTGATGAGTCAATACTGTCGCATTTTACTGCAAAATAGTACTTGATTTTGGGCTCCGTTCCCGAAGGACGTACTGCAATCCAGGAATTATTCTCCAACTCAAATTTAAGTACGTTGGATTTCGGAAGATTGATTTTAGTCTCAGACAAATCGCCAAGGTTTGTTATTGTACCTTTGAGAACATCCCAGAGCCTCATTACTTTGAGTCCTGCAATTTCCTTGGGGGGATTTGTGCGGTATCCCTCCATAATCGCTTTCATTTTGTCACTTCCGTCAACACCTTTGAAAGCAAAATTACAAAGGTCTTCAAGGTAGAATCCGTATTTTTTATATAGACCTGTAAGTCCGTCATAGAGAGTCATACCCTTTGTCTTGTAGTCTGCCGCCATCTCTGTTACAAGCATTGCGGCAACCACTGCATCCTTGTCACGGCAGTATGTGCCTGCAAGATAACCATAGCTTTCTTCAAAGCCGAAAACGTACTCGTTATCAAGTGTTCCTTCTTCAAATTCTTTGATTTTCTCTCCGATAAACTTAAATCCTGTAAGAACATCATAAACCTTTATGCCGTAATCTTCGGCAATGGGCTTAATCATATCTGTTGTTACTATTGTTTTTATAATAGCTCCGTTTGAAGCAAGAGTTCCCTTGAGCTTCTTATTGCGGAGGATAAATTCGCTAAGGAGTACCCCTATCTGATTGCCCGTAAGGGAAACATACTCTCCCTTTGCATCCTTGACAATAACACCCAGTCTGTCTCCGTCGGGATCTGTGGCAAAGATAATGTCGGCAGGCTCCTTTTCCGCCATATCCATTGCAATTTTAAAGCCTTCCTTATCCTCGGGGTTTGGAGATTTGACTGTTGAAAAATCGGGATCGGGCAGCTCTTGTTCTTTTACCACACGGACATTTTTACAGCCTATTCTCTTTAAAATCTCCCTTACGGGAACATTGCCCGTACCGTGGAAAGGAGAATAGATAACCTTGAAATCATCTCCGAGATTTTTAATAGCTTCGGAATTTATGGATTCGCCAAGAACATTCTCATAATATACTTCATCTACTTCGCTGCCTATAATTTGGATTAGTCCGTTTTCTTTTGCAGATTCAAAGTCCATTGTACGGACATCGTCAAATATATCCATTTTGTTCATAATGGATACTACATAATCTGCAGATTCCGGAGGAAGCTGTCCGCCGTCCTCACCATATGCCTTATAGCCGTTGTATTCCTTGGGGTTGTGGCTTGCGGTAATCATAATACCTCTTGCACAGCCAAGATGCCGTACTGCAAAGGAAAGCTCCGGTGTGGGACGAAGCGCATCAAAAAGGTATGCCTTAATGCCGTTTGCAGCAAGCACGCAGGCGCTCTCTCTGGCAAACTCACAGGAAAAATGTCTTGAATCGTAAGAGATAACAACTCCACGGCGCACTGCATCCTCTCCGCAGTTTTTAACATCCTCACAAAGTCCCTGAGTAGCCTTTCTTACGGTATATATGTTCATACAGTTAGGCCCCGGTGCAATTATGCCCCTAAGTCCTGCCGTACCAAAATCCAGCTCTTTGTAAAAATATTCTTCTTTCTTTTCTTCCGTAAGTTTTTCCATTTCTCTTTTTGTAGCCTCATCAACCACAGAAGAGGAAAGCCATTTATTGTATGTATCTTTGTACTGAATCATTTACGTAGCCTCCTGACATATAATCCGGAACCTGCACAGCTTATTCCACACAGGCTCCGGATATATTATACACCAAAACAAAAATTAAATCAATATTATTTATCACCGAGAGAAATTCCGAGAGTTCTGGCAAGCTCTACATACTCCCCATTCACATCCACGGGACGGAAGTTTGAATCCATATCATCTGTAGGTATTACTTCATCAAGGGGCACTGTAACAAGAGTTGAACCCCTTAGTGCTACCATATGGGAATGTTTTCCCTCAAGGAGTGCTTCAACAGCCTTTTTGCCATATCTTGAGCAAAGGATTCTGTCATATGCAGTGGGTGTTCCGCCTCTCTGAATATGTCCCAGAGCTGTGCATCTTGCCTCTGCATCCATTATAATTTCATTTACGGCATAGCCGTTATCGTCACGCTCACCGTTTAAGATATCCTGAACTGATGCGGCAATGGCATCTCCCACACCGCCAAACTTGAAGCCATCGGGTGACAAGGATGTCGATGTACCGCTTTTTTCGCCACTAGGAAGACTGACGCCCTCTGCCGCAACTATGAGGCAATACTGCCTTTTGCCTTTAAGTGCCTCTTTTGCCCTTTTTGCAACTATATTAATATCATATGGAATTTCCGGAATTAGAACCACATCGGCACCTGCGGCAATTCCCGCATGAAGTGCTATATGTCCTGCCCCTCTGCCCATAACCTCAACCACCATAACCCTATGGTGAGCTTCGCCTGTGGTATTGATGCTTGCAATAGCTTCTACACATCGGCATACCGCAGTATCAAAACCAAAGGTGCGGTCAGTGGAATTAAGGTCATTGTCTATGGTTTTTGGCACACCGATAACAGGAACTCCAAGTCTTGCAAAATCCCTGCCGGAGGTAAGAGTTCCGTCTCCGCCTATAATAACAAGAGCATCTATACCGTTTTTCTTTAAATTATCTACTGCAACGTGGGAAAGATTATCATATACAACTTTTCCATCCTTATCATGGATAAAGCCGTTTTTGTCACGGCGGGGATATTTAAAGAGGTTGTCCTTGTTGGAATTAAAAAGAATTGTACCACCCTTGTCTATTATATCACCAACCGCCGAAGCATCCAGCGGGACAATCTGACTTTCTCCAAGAAAAAGTCCCCTGTATCCGTTCTTTATACCCACAACTTCTATTCCGTATTTGCTGACTGCAGTTTTTACAACTGCAGCTATAACTGCATTAAGACCGGGGCAGTCTCCGCCGCCGGTAAGAATACCGATTTTTTTAATTTCCATACTGATACCTCCACTTTTATTATGTACTCATAAAATTTTCTTATTCCCTTATTATTCCTAAGCAAATATATTATTAACCATATAATTTTTGATAAACAAAAAGCTCACAGACATCAACGACATCTGTGAGCCAAACAAAGCAAGATTAAATTATTTAATCATACCTGCAACTTCGTCTGCAAAGTTATCTTCTCTCTTTTCGATACCTTCGCCCTTTTCAAATCTTATGAAGTCAACAAGCTTTACACCTTTTTCAGCAAGATACTTTTCTACCTTGTAGTCGGGGTTTACACAGAACTCCTGCTGAAGGAGACAGTTCTGCTCATAGAATTTGTTGATCTTTCCGCCAACCATCTTTTCGATGATGTTGTCGGGCTTGGAAGCGTTCTTGGGATCTTCCTTAATCTGTGCAATGATAATCTTCTTTTCCTTTTCTACATCTTCTGCAGGAACAACTTCCTGGGAGAGATAGAGAGGATTGATAGCAGCGATATGCATGCAAACTTCCTTAGTAGCAGCTACATCGTCGCCCTCGATGTTAGCAAGAACACCGATTCTGCCGCCGCCGTGAACATATGCAGCAATCTTGCCTTCGAATCTCTGGAATCTTCTTATCTTCATATTCTCACCGATGGTAAGAATCTTGTCCTTAAGAGCTGCTTCTACTGTCATATCGCCTTCGTATGTGAGAGCATTTAATGCATCAACATCTGCAGGGTTCTGTTCTGCAACGATCTGAGCAAGCTTAGCAACGAATTCCTTGAATTCTGCATTCTTTGCAACGAAGTCTGTTTCGGAGTTAACTTCGATAACAGCACCTACTGTTGCATCAGCATTTACATATACATCAACAAGACCTTCTGCTGCAATTCTGCCTGCTTTCTTAGCTGCTGCAGCAAGACCTTTTTCTCTCAAAAATTCTATAGCTTTTTCTACATCGCCGTTGGATTCTGTAAGAGCTTTCTTACAGTCCATCATACCGCAACCTGTTCTTTCTCTTAAATCCTTAACGTCCTGTGCTGTGAAATTAGCCATGACTATTACCTCCGTATATAAATTATTCAGCGTCTGCTGCTTCTTCTGCTTCTTCTGCTTCGGGAGCTGCGGGAAGAGCATCCTCGCCCTGGTTACCTTCTATAATAGCATTTGCCATTGTGGAAGCAATGAGCTTAACTGCTCTTATAGCATCATCGTTACCGGGGATTACATAATCTACTTCGTCAGGATCGCAGTTTGTATCAACAATAGCAACTACGGGGATACCGAGTTTGTGAGCTTCTGCTACAGCGATCTTTTCCTTTCTGGGGTCTACTACAAAGAGAGCACCGGGGAGCTTCTTCATATCCTTGATACCGCCAAGGTACTTTTCGAGCTTTTCGATTTCCAATTTAAGCTTTGTAGCTTCCTTCTTGGTAAGAAGATCAAATGTGCCGTCTTCTTCCATCTTCTTGAGCTGGTTTAATCTTTCGATTCTCTTCTGGATTGTCTTGAAGTTGGTGAGCATACCGCCGAGCCATCTTGCATTAACATAGTACATACCAACTCTTTCAGCTTCTTCCTTAATGGAATCCTGAGCCTGCTTCTTGGTACCTACAAAGAGAATGCTCTCGCCGCTTTCTGCAACTTCCTTGATGAAATCGTAAGCTTCTACAATCTTCTTAACTGTCTTCTGAAGATTGATGATATATATACCGTTTCTTTCGGTATAGATATACTCGCCCATCTTAGGGTTCCATCTTCTGGTCTGGTGACCGAAGTGAACACCTGCCTCTAACAACTGTTTCATAGAAATAACT
>JAZPXS010000027.1:0-3964 GCA_045543775.1 Clostridia bacterium | reverse complement strand
AGGCTACAATGCCCTTTGGGTACCCGGTACAGACCATGCAGGTATTGCAACCCAGATCAAGGTCGAGGAGTCACTTCGCAAGGAGGAAGGTCTTACTCGTTATGACCTTGGCAGAGAAAAGTTTCTGGAAAGAGTCTGGGATTGGAAAAATCAGTTCGGAAGCCGTATTATCAATCAGATAAAGAAGCTCGGTTGTTCCTGCGATTGGGACAGAGAGCGTTTTACCATGGACGAAGGCTGCTCCAATGCCGTAAAGGAAGTTTTTGTTAAGTTATACGAAAAAGGACTTATATATCAGGGTAACAGAATAATCAACTGGTGTCCGCACTGTATTACTGCACTTTCCGATGCGGAAGTTGAGTATGCTGAACAGGAAGGCTTCTTCTGGCATATCAAGTACCCTGTAAAGGATTCCGATGAATTTGTGGAGATTGCAACCACAAGACCGGAAACACTTATTGGTGATACTGCCGTTGCCGTTCATCCCGATGACGAAAGATATGCTCACCTTGTGGGCAAAACTCTCATTCTTCCTCTTGTTGGAAGAGAAATTCCTGTTATTGCCGATGAATATGTAGATAAGGAATTCGGTACAGGTTGTGTCAAGATTACACCGGCTCACGATCCTAATGACTTTGAGGTTGGCTTAAGACACAACCTTGAACAGATAAAGGTATTAAATGACGATGCCACCATAAATTCCTACGGCGGCAAGTACGAGGGTATGGACCGCTACGAAGCAAGAAAAGCTATGGTGGATGACCTTGAAAAAGCAGGACTTCTTGTTAAGGTTAAACCCCACTCCCACAATGTAGGTCAGTGTTACAGATGCGGTACAACAGTAGAACCCATCACCTCAAAGCAGTGGTTTGTCAAGATGGAACCCCTAAGCAAAAAGGCTATTGAAGTTGTAAAAGACGGTACCATCAAATTTGTTCCCGACAGATTCAGCAAGACATACTTAAACTGGATGGAAAATGTACACGATTGGTGTATATCCCGTCAGCTCTGGTGGGGACACAGAATACCGGCTTTCTACTGTGAGTGCGGTGAGACCGTTGTTTCCAAGGATGAAGTTACAACCTGTCCCAAGTGCGGCAAAGCAATGAAGCAGGATCCTGATGTTCTGGACACCTGGTTCAGTTCTGCACTCTGGCCTTTCTCCACATTGGGTTGGCCCGAGAACACCGAGGACCTCAAGTACTTCTATCCCACAAGTGTACTCGTTACAGGCTATGATATTATCTTCTTCTGGGTAGCAAGAATGATATTCTCTGCTATGGAGCACATGGAGGAAGAACCTTTCAAATATGTATTTATTCACAGTATAGTAAGAGACAGTCAGGGCAGAAAGATGAGTAAGTCTCTCGGTAACGGTATAGATCCTCTCGAAGTTATATCCAAGTACGGTGCCGACGCACTCCGTTTCACTCTTGCTACAGGTAATGCACCCGGCAACGATATGCGTTATTATGACGAAAGAGTTGAAGCCAGCCGTAACTTTGCAAACAAAATCTGGAATGCATCAAGATTCCTTCTTATGAATCTCGATATAGACAAGGTAGAGCTTCCCGAACTTTCGGAAATGCGTTCTGAGGACAAGTGGATAGTAAGTAAGTTTAATACTCTTGCAAAAGAAGTAACAGACAATCTCGAAAAATTCGAGCTTGGTGTTGCAGTATCAAAGCTCTACGACTTTATCTGGGATAACTACTGTGACTGGTATATCGAACTTGTTAAACCCCGTCTGTATGAAGCAGAGGGTGCAGATAAGGTTGCACAGAAGGTGCTTTCCTATGTGCTTGTAAATACATTAAAGCTTCTTCATCCCTTTATGCCGTTTATTACAGAGGAAATCTTCGGAAATCTCCCCACAGGCGAAGACAGCATTATGGTTTCCAAGTGGCCTGAGTATGATGAAAAGCTTTCCTTCCCCGAGGACGAAAAGAAGATGCAGATAGTTATGGATGCCATAAGAGCAATCCGTAACCTCCGCACACAGATGAATGTAGTTCCCTCCAAAAAGGCAAAGGTTGTTATCGTAACAGACAATAAGGACATTTTTGCAGGAAGCGAAATTTTCTTCGAAAAGCTTGCAGGTGCTTCCGAAACTCTTATCCAATCCGATAAGTCCGGTATAGACGATAACGCCGTAAATGCTGTAGTTGAGGGTGCACAGGTTTATATTCCTCTTGATGAGCTTGTTGACAAGGCGAAGGAGATTGAAAGATTAAATCAGGAAAAAGCAAAGCTTGAAGCAGAAATCAAGCGTGTGGAATCCAAGCTTTCCAACGAGTCCTTTGTAAGCAAGGCTCCCCAAAAGATTGTAGATGAGGAAAAGGCAAAGGGCGAGAAATACAAGGCTATGCTCGACAAAGTGCTTGAAAGTATAGAAAAATTAGGGTGATTAATTTGCTTAAAACGGAAAAGGAATGTATAGACTATATCCACTCCCTAAGCAAATTCGGAAAAAAAGCAGGGCTTTGTAATATCAAAGCCCTGCTTGCCGTAACGGGCAATCCGCAAAGAGAGCTTGGGTGTATTCACATTGCCGGAACAAACGGCAAGGGCTCGGTTTCCTGTATGCTTTCCGAAATTCTCAAGGCCTCAGGATATAAAGTGGGTATGAATACTTCCCCCTATATTGAGGTATTTAACGAGCGTCTCACAATAAACGGCATCAACATCCCCTCCGATAAGCTCGTTTATTATACCAACAAGCTTATCGGTGCAATGAATGAGCTTAATATAAATCCTATAGAATTTGAGTTCATTACCGCTATGGGCTTTTTGTATTTTCGGGATGAGGGATGTGACTATGCTGTTATAGAATGCGGTATAGGCGGACTTATGGACAGCACCAACGTTATAGAAAATCCGGCTTTATGTGTTATAGCTCCCGTTGGGTGCGACCACACGGATATTCTCGGGCAAACAATTGAGGAAATAGCATTCCAGAAAGCCGGAATAATAAAAGAGAATTCCAAGGTGGCAATTCATCCTGATATGGATGAAAAGGCACTGAAAGTAATCAAAAAGTATGCAGAGGACAAAAAGGCATCTGTTTTTGAGACAAATAAGAATTTTCATATTCTGTCCTATGACAGAAGCCATACTCTTGTTGAGATAGACGGACTTACAGCCGATATGAAGCTTCTTGGTGACTATCAGCCATCAAATGCGGCGCTTGCCGTAAATGCCGCACGGATTCTGGGAATATCCGATGAAAATATTGTAAAAGGCATAGAAAATGCCCGTTGGAAATGCCGTTTTGAGTTTGTAAGAGATAATCTGGTAATTGACGGTGCTCACAACTTCCACGGAATAACCGCTTTTGCAAAAAGCGTAAATACCTATATTCCGGCGGAAAACAGAGTTTTTGTGATAGGAATACTAAATGACAAGGACTTTGACTCTTGTGCAAAGGTTCTTTCGGGACTTAACGGGCAATTTATAGTAACCGATGTTCCAAGTATCAGGCAATCATCAGACGGCAGTGTGTACAGGAGAATCAAGGAGTATATTCCCACAGCTATCTATGAACCCGATTACAAAAAAGCAACAGATACGGCAATTGAGCTTGCAGGAGACGGATACGTCTGTATAGCCGGTTCTTTGTATCTTGCAGGTGCCATACGCACATATCTGTCATAATGCACCATTTCCCGTCAAAGGGAAAATAATTTCTCCGGCGAAAGCTTTTAGTAGGACAAAGGAGGAATTATTATATGGTAAACTTCAGCACAAACAAAAAGGCACTGGTAGTATCTGTCACGGGTGATATCGATCAGCACAATGCTGCATCAATCCGCGAGCAGATAGATCTCAAAATAAGTTTTGAGAATGTACGCAAGGTTATATTTGATTTTTCAAATCTGGATTTTATGGACAGCTCCGGCATAGGTATCATCATAGGCAGGTACAAGCTTATGACTGCCGTAAACGGTGAGGTGTGCATAGTAGT
>JAZPXS010000026.1:0-20694 GCA_045543775.1 Clostridia bacterium | reverse complement strand
TGAACCTGCCACAAACCGCAGTATTCCTTTCTCTGATATTGATATGGGTGCTTATTATGCAAATGCTGTATCTTGGGCAAAGCAGAACGGTATTGTAAACGGTGTATCTGAAAATGAATTTGCACCGGATGAAAGCATTACCCGTGAGCAGATTGCGGCGATTATGATGAGATACGCGGTCTATAAGGGATTGGATACTGTAACACTTGAAGAAAATCTTCATTTTGCAGATGCAGATGAGATTTCCGAATATGCAGTATCTTCAATGAATTGGGCAGTTGGTGCAGGACTTATAAACGGTAAGTCCGAAGGCATACTTACTCCAAAGGATAATGCGACAAGAATTGAAGTTGCAGCAATACTACACAGGTATTTAAATATAGTAACAAGCCATAATTAAATAAATTATTAAATTTTAGGAGGAAATTTTATGAAAAGTAAAAAAATCTTTCAAAACATCTTAATTTTTGCTATGGTAATGGCATTGTTTACAGGATGCACGGTAAACAATACTGATACAAATGTAGAAACTGAAATAAGCAATGTTCCGACAGTCATTGCAAAGACTAACGGCGGTGAAAAGTGGGAAACAAAAATAGACTATGCCAATGCAGATAACTGGCTTAGTGCAGAAGACACAGGTAAGGATGTTGACGTTGTATATTTTTATCCAACAACCTTTTCAAAGGTATCTGACGATGCTCCTGATGTAGCAGATATTACAGATGAATCTATGCGTAGCGGTGCACAGAGAGAACTTAAAAATCAGGCTTCGGTATTTATAGAGGATTGCAATATCTATGCACCTTTTTACAGACAGGTAAATGCAGCTTATGCGCTTACTCTCAGTGATGAAGAAGCTGACGATCTGCTCCGTTATTCCGCATCACAGGATCCGTCCGCTGCACTTGATTACTACTTTGAAAACTATAACAACGGTAAACCCTTCATTCTTGCGGGACATTCTCAGGGTTCTCAGATTTTGACTATGATTCTTTCTGACTACATGAAAGAACATCCTGAGCACTACAAAAATATGATTGCAGCATATGTAATTGGATACTCCGTAACCGACAAATATCTTGCAGCAAACCCACACCTTAAGTTTGCAGAAGGTGCTGACGATACAGGTGTTATCATCTCTTACAATACAGAAGGTCCTGCAAACAAGGATCAGCACAATGCGGTTGTAACTGATGGCGCTATTTCCATTAACCCGATTAACTGGAAAAAAGATGATACATATGCAGCTAAAGAAGAAAACCTCGGTTCACTTAATATAGACGGAGAAATCGAAAAGAATCTTGCTGACGCAAAGATTGATTTGGAACGTGGTGTTGTAGTTTGTGAAACTGCCGATTCTGCAGTGTATGCAATTCCTGAAGCTGCACACGCACTTTTTGGACCCGAAAGCTATCACGGTTATGATTACGGTCTTTATTATATGAATTTGCGTGAAAATGCCAAGGTAAGAATAGAAGCATTTAAAAATAAGTAATTGAGGTGATATATATGTTTAAATCCAAGCCACTAGTTGCACTGGGCTTGACTCTGAGCATGTTGCTGTCCATAAGTGCACCTGCTTTTGCCCAGCAGCTTCCTGTAGATGACGTGGAGTTGTCTGATTCCGTACAGGTTAATAGCGAAGACGAAATTTCTGATGACAACTCCGATGACAGTCAGCAGGAAGTAAGCAATGTTCAAGAAGAAATCAATGACAATCCCACAGAAGAGGTATCAATAATTGATTTTTCTGCTACCGAATATTGTTTTAAGGAAGGTAATGACACGGCAAATGTAACCATTAGAAGATATGGAGATACTTCCATCGAAACTGCGGTTTCATTTAAAGCGGCTGACCTTATTTCAACTTATGGTGAAGACTATGTTATTTTAGATGCTGATGGGAATCCTTTTGAAAAGGTTTCCGGTATCAAACCTGATATCAGTGATTTTTCGTACAGCGAGAATCCGTACGATGAAAATGCCGACGGATTAACCTATGACTTCAGCACTGAAGGCGAAGCAGAAAACGAAGACATTGATTCAGGCAACGAAGATACAGAAACAGCATATACAAAAGCCACAAAAAGCACAGGCTCAAAGCTTCTTGATGCTCAGGCAGCATATCTTAATATGGATACATTTGCAACAGAAGATACGGTTGCTGCAGAAGAAACAAAAGAGGTTTTAGAAAATGTATATGAATATCTCTTTACTGCAGAAGGTGCAGACGGATATATTGATTTTTTGCCGGGAGAAACAGAGAAAGATATTGTAATAAAAATTCTTGATAACCAGAAAGCAGAAAAAGACAAAATTTTTCTGTTGGCTCTCATAGATTCAAGTGCAGAAAACACAAAAGTTTCTGCCAGCGCTACTACATATGTAACTATCGCTGATGATGAAAAATATGAAACACCTTATATTACACTTTCATGTGATGATAATGTGCTGACCAAGGATAAAAATGAATCATATGTGACTCTGCGTCGTGAATCAGGCACAGAATACTTTAATGTTGTATATCTTTCAACTATTAAAGGCAGCGCTTCTGAAGATGCTTATCTCAATATGGATATGCAAGCGGTTGCTTTTGTTCCCGGAGAAAGGGAAAAACAGGTTAAAATCGAGGCATATGACTTTTCACGTGATGGAAATTTTGGTGTTCGTTTAGAGTCGGACGATAAAGCAGAAATAGGAAATTATTATGTGGATGTAGAAATTCTCGGAGAGAATCAGGCTGAAGAAAATAAATCTGAAGAAAACGCCATTGCGCTTTTGTCTGCAGATGTAACTTTAGGTGAAGCCGTTACAGAATTGAAACTCAAAGATTTTCCCGGTGGTTGGAACGATGATATTACCAATAAAAAGACCAATGGAAGCTCAAAATGGGTAGAAAATGACGATCTTATGCTTCATGAAAAGAAGAGTAACGGTGGCAGAGCCTGGACAACTAACGGTACCAAAAATCTGACCGGATGCAAAAGCATAGATTTCTATATGAATGTAGGTGGCAGCGCAAATAATTTTATAACTTATTTTGAAATAGACAGCGAACGTAAGTGGAGCGGTAGTGTTGAAGGATACTCTATAGAAGGACAAACCGATGACTGGAGGAAATACACTTTGTATGTAGGCCCATACAACGATAGTTATTATTTTCAGTTTTCCACAAAAACCATTGCGGGAATTTTTAATAACCCTAAAGCATATCTTGGAAATCCGGTAACCTTCCACTGGGCAAAATACTCGGTGTCTACAGCAGATTCTATTGAAACTTTCAATCGAAAGGTATACGATTTCATAGAGGGATCCCCCAACCGTTATGACATTTATTATGATAATTATGAAAATATTCCCAAAACATTGGCGTACGACCCGGGAACCATTGCAATAACTTCAGGCGGAAGCAATCTTGGTGCCTTTTATGCCAGTAATACCAACATTGCAACAATAGAATCAGTAAATGCAAAAGAAAACGAAAAAAATGGAATATATCTGAAAGAAGTTCGTGTTGTAAGTTCAGAATTTGACAAATATGATGTTTATGATTTTGACGCAAAGCAATACAGAGACAAAAATGTTTATGTTATGAAAGCTGATCCCACCACCCACAAGGTTACATTTACACCGGACTGTGCTTTTGTAAAAGCGCTTATGAATGCAGGGGTACTTGATGGAAACAGCTCTTTAGATTCCAGCATTGTTTTTTATCCTGTATATGCGCAGGAAATGGTAACCGTAAACTTTGAAAACGCAGATAATGATGGGGTTTTCAACGAAGAAAGCAAGGGCTCATATATAAATAATATATTCGGTCTTGAAAACAAAACTTCTGTCGATACATCAAGAAACAATTTAACTACCCAGTATTACACAATAACAGTTCCTAAATACTCTGTAATAAGAATGCAGATGTCTCCTCTTTCTGACCGTACTCCGAACGGATTTCTCTACTGGGCAAACGGAAATCCCGGCGGTGGACAGATAACCTATTACAAAGAAGGAGAAACAATTCATACCGGTGGAAATGAAACAGGAAAAACCGTACTTGAAGAAACAGATACATCAAAGGGCGAATTTGTAGCACATACAAATATGTGGGTTAAACCGGTAACCGATAAACAGTCATTTTATGTAGGTTATTCGCCACTTGCTTATGATTCAAGGCCTGTAGACGATCTTACGGGCTTGGTGTACGATTCCAACATTTCAATAGATGAAGAAACAGAAACCGTTGATGGAGACTACACCAATAGCGAGGGTTATATGTGGCTAAGCGATCCCTTCCTCGGTAAGAGCTATACTATTAAGGCATTGGTTCCTGAAAATTATTATGCTTCATGGAAAAATATGACAGGCGATACCAACAACAATGGTACAATCGGTGATGATGGCGACGAGTATTCTGATAAAGATTTAAATACCCTTAATCCTGATGAGGTAATAGGAAACATACTTCCGATTACTCTGGACCAGAACAACACACGTTATCAGTATTATTTTGCACCTAAATCAGTTAGTGCAACCGTTACAAGAAAAGGTCGTGTAGTAAGAGAAAAAAGAACTCTTTTTGACATAAAGACAAAGGGCGACAATGTTAAAAATGTCGAAACCGAACCGGTGGTGGCAGCAAGCGTTAACATAGGTGGGAATGTTACCCAGACAGATGGAAACGGAGAATATGAGTTGGAAATAAAACTTCCTTCTCCTTGGGGATATATGGGAGCCTCCATTACAGTGGGAGATACTCAATACAACCGTGTAATTTCGCTTGTTAATTATGAAAGTGAAATTCGCCTAAAAGCACTTGAAATGTTTGCTCTCAAGAGCATGAGTGCAGGTTATGTTTCTCAGGATACCCCTGCAGGCGACAGGAGAGAAATTGCTTTTGAGCAGAATGCTGTTGATGTAGAAAACAAAGAGTTTACAGTTACAATCAAATTAGAAGATATAAGCTCAATTCAAGCTGCAAATGCACGTTTTTATATCTATGACAAATATGGATATCAAAAGATTGACTGCAATGAGGAAGACGGATATATTACAACGGTAGAAAAGAATGGTTCTGTTCTCACGGCTGAAATTAAATTTAACCCCAAAAAAGATATTCAGGCAGGCGATAGGCTTTATGTTCAGTTTGCAGACCAGAATGATTTGTGGTACAATCCGATAGATACAGGATATAATTTCATAGTTCCTCTCCAGCTTGACACATTTGCACTTGGCCTTATGGGCAGCACCTCTTTGGATAATATGATGAAGAGTAATTTCGTTGTAGATGTACTCGGAGATCCTCTTGGTGATGTGGATCTTGGTACGATACCGGGATTTGAAACACCTGTATCCACAATCTATAGCCCTCCGAACATTCCTGAAAGTGAAAAAGATGCTTATACATGGTATATGTCGGACTATTCATTTGGCGCAGATTTTCTGTTTAAAGGCATGAATGTTCCAACGGCAAATTCCAACTATGAAAACGATATGAAGAATTACCTCTATGATGTGCTTAATGCTAAAGAGGGTGGAAAAGAACCTGTCAAGAGTAAATATAAGACCATCGGTTTGTTCAGCTGGAATCTAAGTCCCCGTGTCGGATTTAACCTGAGGCTTTCATCCCGTGGTGATAAATATTATTTTGAAGACCTTCAGCTTGGCGTAAGCATAAATGCAAAGGTTAATGCGCAACAGAGATTCAGACTATGCCCCGGTCTTGGCATATTGCTGAAATTCAACCTGAATGCTGAGGTTGCAGGTGTCTATCATATGTATACGGAATATCCCGATGATTATCAGACCAATGGTGCGGTACTGTACGATCCCGAGACATTTGGCATGTTCAAGGAAATGGACAATGTACGACGCGAGGGATATCTGTTTATAAATCCGTCTATTTCTGTAAACGCCTCATTTAAAATCACCATAGTCGGCGTAGGTCTTACCGGTCGCTTTGACACCGATATGGACTTCAAGTTCACAGAAAGCAATTCATATGCATATGGCGATATATACATTGCTTTGGATTTTGAAGTAAATGTTCTTGCGTTTTCGGTATATACGAAAGAAATAGCAGGTGAAACTTTTAAACTTTTCAACACAGAAGGTCAGAATGAGCATATAGAATTTGATAGTTCATCTTATATGTCATTGATGTCCACAGCCCTTGAAGATGACAGTATAGCAGAAACTTCTGTTACAAAAACGATCTCAAGAGATTATCTCGAAGAAAGAACTCCATGGCAGTCAGGTGGCGAAGTGGCACTTATGCGTGCCGTAGATGTGGAATCTGCAACAACGGAAACAGAGCTTTTAAGAGGTGTTCCGAAGCAGATGTATATGAAAAATGTTCAGCTTTCAAATGGCAATATTTTCTCCGTATTTATAGATGATGCAATAGAAAGATCAGGCAAAAACTACGGAAGACTTATGTGGACATATTACAATGGTACATCATGGGCACAGCCTCAGGCACTTTGCGATGACGGCACTTATGATGCGTTCCCGGAAGTTGTGAAGATGGGCAACGATAAAGTAATGGTGGCATGGTCATCTGTCGGCACAGTTATGGATGAAAGTCATGACCTTCAGTATGCACTGGAAAACCTTGATATTCAGACAAGAATATTTGATGTAAGCGGTGATGTTCCCGTCCCTTCAGGAGATGCTGTTACTTTGACTAAACCTGACGGATATGGTGATGTTCTTCCTAAACTCACTTATATGTCGGAAGAAAACCAGGCGATTTTGTACTACACAAAAATGGAATTTGATAATATAACGCCTGAAACTATTTCAAATGCATTCACGGCAGATTCCGCTATAGTGTATCTTGTTTATGATGTTGATACTGATACATGGAGTAATAGCGGTGATGCTTACAGCGATGATGAACTCGATGGTATGACGGATGATAAAAAAGAAGCATTCCGTGAAGAATGGTACGGACAGAGATTTGTTTATCTCAATGCAAATAATAGCGTTGCGCCTGCTGTGATGGATATAGATACAGCATCACACAACGATAGATATTCTATTATCACCTGGGTTGTTGACTGGGATAAAAATCTTGAAACAACATTTGACCGTGATATATTTATGCAGTATCATGATACATTGGAACACAAGACAACGGATATTATCAAAATTTCCAACGAATCAATGTACTATTCCTCACCTGAACTTGTAAGCTCGGATACAAACCTGTATCTTTTCTTCGGACAGATGAAGGAAGGAGATGAAGAGGGATATATAAAATATCACAACTTAACTGAAATTCTTCGAGAGCAGATGTATACATATACAGAAGCCGAAAACGGAAATTACTACGAGCTTAAATATACCAGTCCTGAAACAATGTACACAGACCGTTTAGGTAATGAATATACCATACCGGCAACCGAAGTTGTTCTGGAAGGTGACATTGCTACTACATCTGCAAGCATTTCGGAATATGATGCATTTATAGATAAGCAAGGCAGAATGTTTGTGTTCTGGTCAGGCGAAGAAGATGGTGCAAATCATATTTATATGGTAATGTATGCCGGCGACAACGATACTAAAACTGAGGGCAATTGGAGCGAAAAGTTCTCTATCGTTTCATCCGATGATAGCTATTACTCAGAAATTGCCGGAGCTTTGTATGACGGAAAAGTTGTCATTAAGACCAATAAAACGAACATGGGTTCAGACATCAGAAGTCTTACATTTGTAAAACACGTACCGTACAGTGATATACACATAAAGGAGCTTGAACTTAGTGATAAAGCACCAAGAGCCAACAGAAGCGTAGAAGTAACTGCATCTGTAATTAATGATGGTATTATGCCATATGACAAACCTGTAACAGTAGTATTTGCCTTAAATGGGGAAATTGTTGATGAGAAAACAATTGACTACAAGATTTTTGGCAGTCAGGTTCACCGGGTTTCCACAAATATTATTATGCCGGATGATATAGAAAATGCAGAAATTTCTGCATATATTAACGGGCAGGATGCAGTGACTGTTAAACCTGACTTTATCGGTATTCCTGAATTTTTAAATCAGGAAATCGTAACTGACGAAGACGGCTCTAAATCTTATAAGGTAACATTATACAATTCAGGTAATATTCCTTCCGAAGAGATGCTTATGACAGCTTATATAGGCGATGAGGTTATTGCTTGCGAAACTGTTGAGACAATTGCTTCGGGTGAGTCGATGGATGTTGTAATGTCATTGGATATAAAAGACAGTATGTACAATATTACAAATGGCAAGGGTACTGCAGATGTTGTAATAAGAACTACCGACAAAGATGAAAAAGCAATTGATATTTATAGCGAACAAGCCATAAAGGTGTTTGATGCCGAGGCAACAGAACTTCTTAAAAAAGTTGAGGATGTTGTTTTTGAATATGACACATGCACAATGAAAAAAGGTACTCATAAAGACATTCAGCCTGAAATTATCGGTGTTGATGAAGGTCTTCATGTGATGTGGCTTGAGAGCAGCAATGAAAATGTAGCAAAAATCAGCAATAATATAATTTCTGCTACATCTCCAGGTAAAACCACCCTTAAAGGCGTAGTTGTTCCTGATAAACAAATTGCTGTATTCGATGCTGCCGGTAATGGATATATGAAAAATGTTTTAGATACCATTCCTGAGAATCTTATAAAAACGGTTACAGTAGATATTAGAGTGAATTCAGGTTCGTCGGGTGGGTCATCAGGTAGTTCTGTTTCCACAAAAACCGAAAAGAACGAGGATGGCTCTACAACCAAAACAACAACAGATAAAAAGACAGGAGCAGTAACCGAAGTTACAACTTATCCCGATGGTGATGTTGTAACTGTTAAAACCGAAAAAGATGGTACTGTTACTGCTGAGGTTAAAGCAAATTCTGAAAAGGATATTGTTTTGCCGATAGAACCCACCGAGGATATTATTGTAGTATCTTTCACCGATGATAATGGAAGAACAACATATACCGATGAATTTACAGAAAGTGATGAAGGTATAGTCATTACAGCAAACGGCAATGTTAAGATTTCTATAATACAGAGTGAAAGAACTCAGTATACAGATGTTCACAGCAATAATCATTGGGCAACAAAATCTGTAGATTTTGTCAGTGCGCTTGGTATTGTGAAAGGTATTGGCGAAGACAAATTTGCCCCGGATGCGCATTTGACAAGAGCTATGCTTGTTACAATGCTTTACCGTGCAGAAGGTGAACCCGAAGTAGATGCAACAAATAGCTTTGAGGATATAGAAGATAATGCATGGTATGAAAAAGCAGTTTTGTGGGCAAAGCAGAACGGCATTGTAAACGGTGTAACAGAAACTGAATTTGCACCGAATATTGATATTACCCGTGAACAGATAGCAACGATTATGCATCGTTACGCAATGTATAAGGGCGATGATGTGGAATCAGGCAAAAATACAAACATTCTTTCTTACAACGATTCTGACAGTATTTCCGATTATGCAAAGGCTTCTTTGCAGTGGGCAAACGGAATTGGCTTGATTAATGGTAAAACAGAAAGCACATTAAATCCGCTTGACAATGCAACAAGAGCTGAAGCTGCAACAATATTTTACAGATTTGTTAAAGCGAATTTAATATCAACGCAAAACTAACCACCAAAGGCACTCCAATCGGGGTGCCTTTGGTATATCTTTACGACATATTTTTTACGATAAAATGATTCTTTTTCAATTTATAATTCAGCAGAAATAATTAAATCAAAACGGAAATGAAGTTGAATGATTTCAAACTCGTTTCCGTTTGTTTTTTATAAAGCTAATTGGGATACAAACAGGTAGAAAAAAATCAGGTTATTATTAACCCGAAATTACTTAAAAGATAATTAAAATGATACGGTGGATACACTCAATATTAGGTGGAATACAGGGGTAGCATTTTGGGTTACAAATTTTTTGCAAAAGCAACTATCCCTTATTGGCATGCAAAAATGCTTGTATTTTGAGAAAATAGGTATTGCATTTCGCTTACAAATCGTGCATTTCAGATTACAAACTTGCGTTTCAATTACAAAAGTCGCATTTCGTTTTACAAATGCGAATTTTCGGATTACAATTGAGCTCTTTCTTAGCACATTATATTACTTACAGTAAAAAAATCAAGTTTTGTATTGACAATAGAGTTTAGTTGGTGTAAAATTCTACCCAAAGCAACTTGTATATACAAGTTAAGGAGGAACAGAAATGAAAGAAGAAATCAAAAAAGACATACTTGAAACCGTAAAAGTAATTGATACATCTTTACTTGAATTTACCGATGTGAGGGAATATGAGCACCTTGTATATGACAATATATGGACCAAGGCAATCCAGACTGCTCTTGAAGAAAAGAAAAATGTTTACATACCATATATGGGGCATGAAATAATAACAGATAATTCCATATTTATGGATTCAGATACTCATCTTAAGGTAGATGAAAATCAGATAATCCGTCTTAAAGAAAAGACAGACCTTTATATGCTTCGAAACCGTAATATTCTTCCCGGTAACTTTGCTCCGGCAACACTTACAAATCCCGACGAAAATATTACCGTAGAGGGTGGCATATGGAAAAGCCCCGGCAATACAAAAAAGACTCTTGAATGGTGTTGTTGTGTTACCGCAACATTTGCATTTTCCAATGTTCGCTATGTCAATGTAACAAATGTGCATTTTGACGACATGAATAACTATGCACTCATGTTTTCTAATTGCGAGAACTTCTATGTGGACAATATCTTGTTTACCAACTGTCTTCGAGATGGCTATCATGTAGATGGTCCTGCCAAATACGGAATTGCCCGTAATTTGAGGGGAGATAACCTTGGCGATGATATGGTTGCCATTTTATCTTGGGATTGGTACAACTGCGGTATGTCCCATGGTGATATTGAAAAAATGTATGTAGAAAATGTCCATGGTAAAAACAACGAATTCCGTCTTTTAACAGGCGACAAAATATACCCCAACGGCAGATATGCAACATGTGACTTAAAAGACTGCGTTTTTGAAAACATGAGCGGTTTCTATGTGTATAAGATGTACTATCAGCCACATTGCCGTAGGGTAGTCAATAAGGATAAGGATTTTGACCGTGCAGAGACAGTGGGCAAAATGGACAATATATATTTTGATAATATAGAAATCGAAGTTAAGGAAGATGGTGGCTTCGGGGGCATAGATGTTTGCGGACTTTTTGATATCCTTGCTGATTGCACTAATATTCATTTTGAAAATGTGCGTGTATCCTGCGAGTTTGATGAGTTTGATGCTACAGGTATGCGATTTGTTAATGTGGGTCCTCTTTCGTCAACTTGGAAATACGGAAATGCTCCCGAAGACTGGGGAGATCTCTTCGATGCAGACAGATGCTGTGAAGTAGATGACATTTACCTCAAAAACATAACTTTTAACGATGTTAAGATTACAGACGGCAACGCACTTGTAAAAGAAAAGCGTCAGAAGATAAACGAAGATTATCCCAATACCACACCTGCCGGCGGAACGGGATTTGGAAAGGTAAATAAAGTAATAGTTGAATAATAAAAAATTTAATATAGTTCGTTGCCAAAATTTTGACGGCGGATTTTTTGGGCGGAATTTTCCTGTTATGCTTGACAAAGCAAAAGTATAAATGTAAAATTAAAGTGTTCTGAGTGTTTTAACAATGCGAGGATGATAAAATAAGTCAGCGAGGTGATTTCGGTGAAAATGTTATTAAAGGACGGTAAGAAAAAAGTTCTCACTTTAAGTTACGATGATGCAGTTATTCAAGATAAAAGATTGGTTGAAATTCTTGACAAAAACGGATTAAAGTGTACTTTCAATGTAAATACAGGTCTTTATTGTGGAGAAAACGGTAATGAAATCGGGAGGCGTATGACCAGAGAAGATGCAATCAGACTCTTTGCAAATACAAGTCACGAGGTAGCTGTTCATTCGTATAGTCATCCTCGTTTGGAGAATATATCTATGCCGGAGATGGTTAACGAAATTGTTAGAGACCGAGAGGAAATAGAAAAGGATTTTGGAGTGATTACCCGCGGAATGGCATATCCTTTCGGTACATATGATGAAAATGTGAAACAAGTTTTAAGTGCATGCGGTATAGTATATTCCAGAACCGTAAAATCTACAAAATCATTTAGTTTTCCGAGTAATTGGCTTGAATGGCATCCAACCTGCCATCATAAGTTGGAAAATCTTTTTGAGCTTTTAAATAAATTCCTTGACCCTGCTCCGTCGTGGAGAGATAGTCAGCTTTTCTACCTTTGGGGACACAGCTATGAGTTTGATGATGACAATAACTGGGATGTGATAGAAAAGTTTGCCGAGGAAGCAGGCGGTCACGATTATGTGTGGTATGCGACCAATATTGAAATTTATGATTATGTAACTGCATACCGGAGACTTGAAATTTCTTTTGACGGCAAGATGATACACAATCCTTCTGCTGTTGATGTATGGGTAGAAGTACAAGGAAATGAAATCTGTATTAAAGCAGATGAAACTGTAAGAATATAAAAATGGAGACACAATATTATGATGAATGTACTTTCAATAGGTAACAGCTTTTCGCAGGATGCACAAAGATACCTTCATTCTATTGCCCGTGCAAACGGCGTGGAACTTAATTGCTTCAATCTCTACATAGGCGGTTGTCCCATATCTACCCATTACAGAAATATGATGGGGAATAACAAGGCATATATGCTTCAGGTAAACGGTCATCCTACCGGCTTTAATGTTACAATGGAAGAGGCTCTCCTCAATAGGAATTGGGATGTGATTACTATTCAGCAGGCAAGCCACGAATCCAATGATTACGAAACATATCAGCCATACCTCAACACCCTTGTGGAATATGTACGCGAGTGCTGTCCAAAGGCAAAAATTGCTGTCCATCAGACTTGGGCATACGAGGACGACAGCTCAAAACTTACGGAAAGAATGGGTTACACCAACCACAAGGATATGCTAAATGATATCTGTAAGGCATATGTAAGTGCCGCAAAGGATATAAATGCAGATTACCTTATCCCTTCAGGCGAACTTCTTTCAAGCCTTCTGGATAGAGGTATAGAAAAAGTCCACAGAGATACATTTCACGCATCTTTGGGACTTGGAAGATATGCAATAGGACTTCTTTGGTATGCAATTCTCACAGGAAATAATATTGCAGATAATGCATTTTGTGATTTTGATGAAGAAGTTACGAAGGAAGAAATTGCAATTATCAAAGAAGCCGTTAAAGACATTGCCAACAGATAAAATATATGTGTATAACAAAAAGCGACAGACTTCATTACGAAACCTGTCGCTTTTTTGGAGCTGGTGATCGGACTTGAACCGACGATCTATTGATTACGAATCAATTGCTCTACCGACTGAGCCACACCAGCGAACACACTATATTATACTCCAATTGGCAATCCAAGTCAAGATTTTAATACAAAGATTTTGCATATAGTACATCAATATTTTGAGTTTCATTACATTTATATCACAAAATATACTATTTGTTGACAGTAAACTTGCGTGGTAGTAAAATTTAATTAAAATAAAACAATTGGAGGTACTTATGAAAAAATTACTTTCTTTAATCCTCGTTTTGGCTATCCTTGTGCTTTCCGGATGCGGAAGCAAAGATACTGTTTCCAAGGATAAAGGCGACAAAACCAAAACAGATGTTGCTGAGGTAGAAGAACCAAAGGATCCTTTCCTCAAAATGATGTCTACCAACGACAGACCTCTTGCAGTTATGATTGACAACGACGGACCATCATCAAGACCTCAGTGCGGACTGGAAAATGCCTATATGGTATATGAAATCATAGTTGAGGGCGGAGCTACAAGAATGATGGCTATTTTCAAGAACCCTTCTGAAATAGAAAAAGTAGGACCGATTCGTTCCTCCAGACACTATTTTCTGGATTATGCAGTAGAGCACGATGCAATCTACACACATGCAGGTTGGAGCCCCAAAGCAGGGCAGGATATGAAGCTTCTGGGAGTTAACAACATCAATGGTATTCAGGGCAATGACGGCGTACACTTCTACCGTGACAACACATATGACAATACATGGCATAATCTCTATACAGATATCTGGAGAGTTCTTGAATATGCAGATGTCTGCCGTCATTATGAAAGAACAACCGAAACCAAGCATCTTCCTTATAACGAAAAGGATACTGCTCTTAAAGGAGAAGCTGCTGATGCAACAGAAATCAGCCTTCCATACTCAACAATGTACACCGTAAACTACAAGTATGATGCAGAAAAGAAAATGTACACAAGATACATCGGTCAGAAGGAACATATGCTCCAGAACGGTGAACCTATTTCTGCAAAGAATATTATAGTATATCAGGTTCGCAACTTCAATCTTCCCGATACAGAGAACAAAGGCAGACAGGATTTGGAAACTGTAGGAAACGGAACCGGTTACTACATTACAAACGGTAAAGCCGTTGAGATAACATGGTCCAAATCCGACAGAAAGGCACAGACTGAATATAAGCTTGCAGACGGAACAGAGCTTAAGCTTAATCCCGGAAACACCTATGTTCAGATTCTTCCCGTAACTTCACAGATAACTGTAAATTAAAAGAATAAAAAATGTAAAATCAGGATATAATTAGACTAAAGCCTGCTTTTTGAATTCCGAATCGATCGTAACCCATTTTGGAGGATGCGGAATTTTCAAAAGCGGGTTTTACTATTTGACAAAGAATGTCAAAAATGCTATTATATATGTGTTGTGCAATTTTTAGATTTCTTCGCGGAGGCAGATATGGTATACAATAATATTCTCGAAGCTATGGGCAACACCCCAATGATAAGATTGAATAAACTGACAGACAGCGACAGTGCAGACATCTATGTTAAGTTTGAAGGACTAAATGTAGGAGGTTCCATAAAAACCCGTACCGCCTATAATATGATAAAAACCGCTATGGAAAAAGGTCTTATAACCAAGGATACAATAATAGTGGAACCCACAAGTGGAAATCAGGGTATAGGTCTTGCACTTGTTGGTGCAGTTCTTGGCTTTAAAACAAGAATTATAATGCCTGATTCCGTTAGTGAAGAGAGACGTAAACTGGTTAATCACTACGGTGCAGAGGTTATTCTTGTTCATGATGCAGGAAACATTGGTGCTTGTATTGATGAATGTCTTTCTATGGCACTCAAAATGCAGGAAGAAGAGGAGAATGTTTTTGTTCCTCAGCAGTTTGAAAATCCTGCCAATCCCGAAATTCAGCGTAACCAGACCGGTATGGAAATAATAGAATCCGTAAACGGGCCCATACACGGCTTTTGCTCCGGCATTGGTACTGGCGGTACAATAACAGGGATAGGAGAAACATTAAAGAAGTATAATCCCGATATAGAAATCTGGGCAGTTGAACCCGAACATGCCGCAATCCTTTCCGGCGGTTCCATAGGAACTCACGTGCAGATGGGTATAGGTGACGGTCTCATACCGCCAATACTCAACTGCAATATATACAATGACATATGCATCATCGGTGATGAAGAGGCAATCCGCATTTCCAAGGAATTAGCTTCAAAAGAGGGAATACTCTGCGGAATATCCAGCGGTACCAATGTTGCTGCGGCAATTAAACTCGCAAAAAAACTTGGAAAGGGCAAAACAGTTGTTACAGTTCTTCCTGATACTGCAGAAAGATATTTTTCAACCCCGCTGTTTGAATAGGAGATAGTTTATGGAATTACTCAAAAAACTGACAGGTATATATTCGCCTTCGGGCAAAGAAGACAGAATTTGTGAGTTTATCTCAAAAGAAATAAATTCCTATGCCGACGAAATATACAGAGACAATCTCGGCAATCTTATTGTACACAAAAAAGGAACCGGCAGAAAGATTCTCCTTGCCGCCCATGTGGACGAAATAGGTCTTTTTGTCAATTTTATAGATGATAACGGTTTTGTAAGGTTTTCACCAATTGGAGGAGTTATGCCTCACTGCTCACTATATCAATCGGTAGTGTTTGAAAACGGTGTCCGCGGAGTGGTTGCGTATGAGGAAAAAAGCGACGTAAAAAAAGAGCTTGATTTAACCCGTATGTATATAGATATCGGAGCAAAAAACGCCCAGGAAGCTTCAAAGCTTGTGAAAATAGGAGACAGTGCGGTATTCGAAGGTGCGTTTAGCACAAATGGTGATTATGCCTTTTCTAAGGCTATGGATAATCGTGCAGGAGTTTATGTATTGATTAAAGTATTGAAGGAAATAAAGGAATCTCCAAACGATTTGTATTTTGCATTTACTGTTCAGGAGGAAATCGGTTGCAGGGGTGCGAGAGTATGTGCTAACAGCATTTGTCCTGATATTGCACTTGCTGTTGATGTGACCGATACCGGAGATACTCCCGAGTGCAAGCGAATGGCAGTTAGACTCGGATACGGGCCATGCATAAAATATATGGATGATTCCATCATAACCCACAAGGAAGTTAATGATGCACTAAGACAAAGTGCAGAAAATGTGTCAGTAAATATTCAGCATGAGGTACTCAGCTTTGGTGGCACGGATGCAGGTGCAATTCATACTTCGGGTATGGGTGTTAAGACCGGAGCGGTGTCTATACCAACAAGATATATACACACTCCCGTAGAATGTATAAGCTTGTCTGATCTTGATGGTGCAATCAAATTAATTTCTGATTTTGTCACAAGATAATAAACGGAGTCCGGGCATGCCGGTGCATAGCCCGGATTCCTATATAATCAACTAACGGCATCTGCTGTTAGTTGTTGTAATATTATGATATGTAATTCCTTTGCCGGAGGTGACTTCTTTTGAAAATAATTGTTGCAGGAAATATTTCGGAAGACATATATTGTCACCTTGAAAGATTAGGTTTTACGGTATATAGAAGTCCATTTTGTGACAGAGTTCTGCCGCCTCTGGGGTATCATCCCGATATGCAGGCGGCACTATTGGGTAGTACTCTCATATGCGATGCGGAGCTTGCAGAAGAATATGAAAAAATTCTTTCCGGTTCAGAAATAAATATTTTAAAAGGTTCATCAAGTGTACAAAGTAACTACCCGAAAGATGTGGCATATAATATTAAGGTAGTCGGAAATAGAGTGTTTCATAACTTCAGGTATACAGATTCCGTTTTGACAAATCTTATGGCAGATAAGTTAAAAATAAATGTATCTCAGGGTTACAGCGGGTGTAGTATATGTAAAGTTGGCGATAATGCTTTAATAACTGCCGACAGGGTGATATACGAAAAGGCATGCAGTTGTGCCGTGGAAGCTGTCATCATATCTCCCGGTCATATTCTGCTTCCCGGCTTTGATAGCGGATTTATTGGCGGGGCATCGTTTTGTTTCGGAAACACTGTGTATTTTTTTGGAAATATAAATGATCACTGCGATAGTAAAAAAATTTTGGATTTTTGTAATTCACACGGATATGATGTTGTTTGCCTGGGAAACGGACCTCTTACTGATTACGGAAGTGCAATTATTTTTGAATAAATAATATAGCATAATCTACACATAATATTCCCGTAAAGGTTGTGAGAATGTTGTGTTCAAAAATTATTTTTACAAAAGAGGATGTCGATTGCTCCGTAAACCTTACGGATTTTATGAAAACAAAGGCAGTAAAGTATAAAATGCATACCGAAGAAGATGCCTCGGAAATAGAAGCAGAATCTGATGATGAAGGAATTTATCAGATCTGCTGCGAGCTTACAAGATATATTAGTGACAGATTAATAAAACCTGAGATTAATAAAAAACTCACAAGAGTGTATGCTTGTTTTAATGCTGACGAAAAGGGGATAATACTTTCCAACGTCTTAAACCATGATTTTATGAAAGAGATACCCGGCAGGATGTATGTATATCTTAAAGTCAACAAAGGGATAAACCCGTTTGCTTTCTACAGATTTATGTGCAAGGATATATCAATGCTCATTGACAGTGCAACAAGTGCAGAGGCAGACAGAGTTGTTGCAATAAACGACGAAGCAGATTTTGTTGATTTGCTTAAATATTTTGCACAAATATCATCAGATTCAGCAGATAGTGTAGAACTTACAGCAAGCGGTGGTGAGGTGAGGATTACAGCGTGCATACCGGATGATGGCCCCTGTATGACCGAATACGGATATTGTGATGCAGATGTTCTTGCAGAGCTTGTAACAATGAATCCGCAGAAAATAGAAATCAAAGGAAAAGAGGAATTTTTGAAAACAGAAATAGCAGGTGTAATAACCGCAGTTTTCGAAGACAGAATATACTATAAATAGTTTTTATATAACCAAGGAGAAAAAATGAAAGTTATATTGTGTGCTCTCAATGCCAAATATATTCACAGTTCGCTTTCGGTGCGGTGTCTTAAAAACGCCGTAGCCGATGTATGCGACTGTGTAATAAAAGAATATTCCATAAACGATACCATAGACAGTATGTGCAGGGATATCCATAGTGTCGGTGCAGATTGTGTGGCATTTTCCTGCTATATATGGAATATAGATATGGTATTGAAGCTTTCTGCTGTGCTCAAGTGTACAAATCCCGAAATAAGCATTATACTCGGTGGCTATGAGGTTATGTTTGATTCGATTAGTGTACTTTCGGAAAATCCGCAGATAGATGCTGTTATACGAGGAGAAGGGGAGATAACTCTCGCCAATTATCTTAAAGCTGTACAAGGATATGGCAGTATTGCACATGTTTGCGGAATTACATATCGGAGCGAGGGGAAAATAATTTCAAATCCGGATGAAACAGACATTTGTGATCTTAATTCGATTCCCTTTGCATATGAAGATGGCTTTGAACTTTGCAAAGACAAAATAGTATATTATGAGAGCTCCCGTGGATGTCCGTTTGGTTGTACCTATTGTATATCCGGCAAGGATTCCAAGGTTCGGTTTTTAGACACGGACAGGGTGAAAACAGATATTGACTGTTTTATAGATGCTTGTGTGCCTTTGGTAAAGTTTGTTGACCGCACCTTTAATGCTAACCCGAAACGTGCAAAAGAAATACTTGAGCATATTGCAACTCGTAATGGCAACACAGCTTTCCATATGGAAATAGCAGGGGATATCCTGGATGATGAAACAATAGAAATTGCATCCTCGGTAAGAGAAGGCATGCTTCGGTTTGAAATAGGCGTGCAGACAACAAACCCAAATACTATGAGAGCAATTGAGCGGAATATTTCTTATGAAAAACTTGCAGAAAATGTGGAAAAGCTCCGCTCACACGGAAATGTTCACCTTCACCTTGACCTTATTGCAGGTTTGCCTTATGAGGATATTGAGTCCTTCAGAAATTCTTTTAATGATGTAATCCGATTGAACCCCCATGTTCTTCAATTAGGATTTTTGAAGCTTCTCAAGGGTTCTAAAATTCGTGCTCAGGAGAAAAAATTTGGTTATGTGTACAGCCCTTTTTCTCCATATGAGGTTATATCCAATGATTTTATGTCCTATGATGACATTTTGGAGATTAAAGGTGTGGAGGAGGCACTGGAGAGATACTATAACAGCGGTTCATTTACAAACACTATGAATTTTTTGTTTGAAAAACATTCTTCGGAATATGACGTGTTTAAGTGCATATCCGATAATTTTTCGGACAATTATCCTGCCGGATATGCTTTTTCAAAGCAAAAACTTTATGAAATACTTCTAAATTGTTTTTCACACATGGGAACAGAGTTTTTTGAAAACCTCAAGAAGGACTATCTTATTAATTTCAGACCGGGAAAAAGACCTGAATGGTTTGATAAGCCTGACTTGTCCCTTGTGGAGAAAACATATTCTGTATTTCGTAACGAAGAACTTAAAAAGGAATTTTTTCCGGAATACTACGATGTTCCTGCAAAGGAAGTTATGAAGCATATGCATCCTGAAAGATTTTCACACGGTATTTTGCTTTTTGATTACAAAAAGGGGAAAACCTATGATATTACCCGTTTTATCGATACTGAATAAATTGGTTGCATTGGAACCAATAATATCTTGAAAAATGTAATTTTTTGTGTTATACTACAATCTGTAGTCAAAAAGATCTGTAATTTTTAACGGAGGCTTTTGTAATGATAAACAGAGATATTTTAAAAAATTCTTTTTCGGAATTCAAAAATAATCTAAAAAATATTAAATATACAGATTTTCTAATTTGCATAGCCATAGCTTTTGTTATAACATTTGTCCTTGAGGTATTGGGAAGACATTCCGTATCCCTGGCATTTAGTTTTATGGTCTATCATTTTGGATTTTTTATGTCAAATTTTTCAATAATTCTGTGTACAATAACCCTGTGTCTGTTTTTCAAACGCAGGTACTTTGTTCTTGCTGTTGTCATACTCTTGTGGGCAGCGCTGGGTGTCACAAATGCGATAATTCTGACATACCGGAACACACCGCTTGCAGCCGTTGATTTCTCTATTGTAAAATCTGCATTGGATATAATGAATGCTTATGTTAAACCCATACAGATTATATCCATTTGCTCTATGATTGTTGTGGCAGTGGTTGTTATAGTGCTTGTTCTTAAATTTGCACCAAGAGTTGTGCCAAACTATGCTTCTGCTACTGTGTATATCGTTGTTTCGGGACTTATATGTACTGTGGCTATGGCAAGTTCATATACTATTTACAACGATC
>JAZPXS010000025.1:0-2217 GCA_045543775.1 Clostridia bacterium | reverse complement strand
TGTAATTATTTGTTATGTATATGACTGATGGAGTGGAGATTATATCTTTGCATATACAAATGACGGTGAAATAATTCACATAATTCCCGGATAACTTATTTATTTTTCTCCGAGGCTTTGCCGCGGGTAAAAACTAATTATTTAGGAGATTCAATATGAAAAATACAATTAAATGTATCTGTTTGCTCATATCTGCGTTGATACTTTTTTCATCCTGTCAATCGGTATATGAAATACCTCTTGAAACCACAGCTCCGCCGGAAGGTTTGGACATAGACCCCGATCAGGAATATTTTACAATGGGGCATCCGTATAGAAGCGGTGATCCGACTTCAGGTTTATTATATGAAGGATGTTTGATATATATTGAAAAAGTTCCCACAACGGGTATAATAGGATATAAAGGTTCGGGCACGGAAAAGACTCCGATATACGGTGATACATACGTTGAAAGAGTGGTAAAATACAACCCGGTAACTGGGGTTGTGTCAAGCCCTTGCCTCATTCCAACCTGCAACCATTCTCTTGAATCTGATTGTCCATTACTTTTTGAGCGGCCGGACGAAAGAGTGTACCATTATTATTTTCGCGGAATTTTTGGAGACTGGCTAGTAATATTTGAACAGTATCGGAATGAAGAGTATGTAAATCTATTTGAACAAACATTTTACAACCTCAAGACAGGTGAGGTTAGGCGTGTGTTCGATGATGATTTGGGGTCCAATGTTTTGATTCGTTGGAATGGCGGTTCTTACCATGACGGAAAATATTATATTGTAAAACAAATTCTTGATTATTCCCAAACAGGTTACAAACCCGGTGTAGAAGGTCAAAGTATTAAGAATTATGAACCTATAACCAAGCAGTATCTTTACGAGTATGATTTTGAAACCGGCAAGTCAAAGGAACTGTTTTATGTGTCTCCGGGATTCAATATTGGTGCAGTATCCAGCCAAAGGCTTTATTTGGGCGATGATACCAGAAAAATTGTTTCATATCCTAAACATGCTACAGACGGTTCGGGTAAACAGACCGAAAAAACGATGAGCGGCATGGGAGTGAGTAATTTTCTCGGATACTATTGCTTCTATTATAAGAATAACGGTTATACCGTTTATAATAGAAAGAACGATGAGAAAAATGAAATAGTTTTTGATTATTCGATTACTTGCAATGTGTGCGTGACCGAAAGAGGTGTTCTTTCCTGCCATCAAACGGCGTATGACGAGTGGAAAGATTTTTCTTCCAAAGAGTACAAAAGACAAAATCCCCAAGCAACCTCAAAAGAGGTTAATGCTGCTGCGAGAAAAATATTGGGCTCCGGTAAGGCGCAGATATGGAAGTGCGGATTTATGGGTGAGGATCCTCACGTGATCTTTGAATTAGAGTGTGCATACATTGAAATTATTGCCGCGCAAGGCGATTACGTGTTTGCTACAATTGAACATTACGATCCCGAGACGGGCGATGTTACTTCCAATCCCAATGGCCACCGTTGTGTTATAAACACCCAAACTGGTGAAATTACGGAGATTCCGTTCCTTGATATCGTTGTTCCTGATGAGTATTTGAACTAAAACAGCAAGCGCGACAAGACTAAATACAAAGGAGAATCAATATGAAAAACACGATAAAAATCATCTGTACGCTTGTTTCAGCGTTGATTCTTTTCACATCTTGTCAATCTGTTTACATAGGAACACCGTCGCCGTCGATCGGTCCCGACGAATCCGCGCCGCTGCAGGTTGATGGTGAGGAGGAATACTATACTCCCGGCACACTCTTTAATTCGGGCGATATACAGAACGGATTTATGTATTATGATTATTGGATATACGAGGAGGGTCAGTACTATAAGGAACTGGCAATTGTTTCTCCGAGCGGTAAAAAGACGTATAATGAAAAGTATGCAAGCCGTCTTGTCAAGGTGAATACCGCAACCGGAGTTGTTTCAAGCCTTTGCCTTGATCCCGTTTGCAACCACTCGCCCCGTTCGGGTTGCCCTATGATCGCGCCCGAGGGATGGGGAATATATATTCCCGTCATAGTGGGTGATTGGGTAGTTGTTGAAAAGACCACGAGCAGCGAAATCTACGGCAGGATGTACGAATGCTTTGCCTACAATCCGCTGACAGGGGACAAGCAGGATATTCTGATTAATGAATATGGCGAAATGACCGTGACAGAATGGGCGGGCATGGCAAGTCGGAGGCCAAG
>JAZPXS010000024.1:0-13694 GCA_045543775.1 Clostridia bacterium | reverse complement strand
AAATGCATAAAATTTAGTACAATTTTTATGCGGAGGACGAAGGTAGGCTTTCGCCTTGCGAGGACGACAAATAAAAAGTGTGCAAATTTTAAAAATTTAAGGCATACGGGGTTCAACTCCCGTGTGCTTAAGCAGTTGCGTTAGTATCCGAACCCGTTTTGGGTGCGTGTTTTTACGCCACTGCATCGTTAAAATACTCGCAACTGCTTAAGCAATTTCTTTTTCTGATTACATCATAACACAGGATTTTCTGCTTATCAATTTAGAAATGATTTGGATTGATTTGGATTTTCCCAAATCGGCTTAAAGTTTGACAAATCAAGACAAAAGAAGGATTCGGGATGAATAACTTAAAACAGGATTTATTTAATTCAAGAATATACAACTTCCTTTTTTCCTCTCCTCCGGATGTTCCGGAGTACAGCCCGGGAGATACAATAGCAGGCAGGTATGCTTTGATTTCAAAGCTTGACGGAGGATGCAATTCCGATGTGTACACTGCTCTGGACACCGTGAGGAATAAAAAGGTTGTAATAAAGTATGTAAACGGAGATCCCTTCAAGGAGGAAACACTTAAGCGTCAGGAATATGCCGTCAGTGAATTCCGCAAGTGGTCCTCTGTTGTTCCCTGTGACCGCTTTCTTCCAATGTATGATGCCTTTTATGATGTGAGAATACAGAAATATGCTATAGTAACACCTTATATTGAAAAAACCCATCCCGGCGGACTTTCTCTGGGAGAGCTGATAGAAAACGGCTATACCTTTCGGGAAGAGGATGCTGAGCATCTTTTCAGGGAGGTGTACATTGCCATAAGATATATTAAGGAAACAACAGGAAAGCTGTACACACATCGCGATTTCAAACCCGACAACCTGTTTGTTGTCCTCGGAGATACAGATGCCTTTTCCGATTGTACCGTAATGCTGGCAGATTGTGGCTCCTACTCTCTGGATGGCAGATATCTGGGCAAGTATGCCGAAAATATAGAGCTTTTTCTCTCTCTGGAGGATAAGGCCCGGGATCTTGTTATGCTTTTTGAAACAGCAGAAAAAATGTGTCCCGGCTACCGAAAGGGCAAAAGCGAATTTTCTGCTTTTGTGAGAGATATGGAAGAGCACATAGAGGGCAGAAGCATCCTTGATTTTCAGGGATATTTTGGTGAGGTTACATTGCCGGAAAATGAGCGGGATCCCGTGGAATATCTTTTGGCGGCATACAACGAATACACCTTTGCAGATGCGCAAATCATCATCTCAGGCAAAGACAAAAGACCTCAAAGGGTTGTGGAGCGTTTTCAGGCTGCTTCGGAGGAATATTACCGCAAATCAGGAGACAAAGCTTTGCCTATGTTTTTGTGCCTCAAGGATTGTCAGGCAGTGGGCGAATACTCCAGAGCGCAAATATGCCTGGACTATTTTTCCGAAAACAAATTTCACAAACCTTACCTGTCAGCTTTTTGCGAATACAGTGCGGATTTTGATAACGAAATTGCCGTAAGGCAGGCACTTGTGGCATTTCACAACACAGCTTTGCCCGGAGCTTCGGAAGAAAGTCTTATTTCTTTGTGCAGACTTTTTGCAAAGATAAATCCTTCTCTGTGCTTTGATTTCGGATGGATGACCGAGGCGGTGGTTTTGTGTGAATATATGCTTATGTCGTGCGCAAGCACATTTCTTCTTGATTCTTTGACACAAATGGCATCGGATATTTCACAAACAAGTCAGGACAGCCCTCAGGTAAAAAGAGACAAGGAGCTTTTTTGCAGTGTCATATTCTGTATGGCAGAAAAGGATCAGAGCCGTAAAATCCGCTATGCACTTTCCTGTGCATCCCTCGCTCTGGCAGAGCCTTACAATGTCAATTATCTGTTTTTTGCCGCGAAAACTCTTATGATTTCATCGGAGGTAACGGCGGCGCATGTTTTCTGCTCCGCTTTGGTAAACGAAACTAATCAGATAATCAGGCGGCTTCTCCCCACGGACAATATGGCTACACTTATTAATGTGTTACTGTGCCTGTATTGGCTAACGGCATATCCCGGACACAAGCTGCCGGAATACACAAACAATCTCATAGAAATGCTGAACTACTACATAGGCATCGGAGATAAATGGCTTCGGTCAGTGGGTTCAAAAGCTGTTTTTGACCTTTTGAAGTATTATATCCGTGATGATTTTACAAGAAATCAAGCTCAAACCATAGAGGAGTGCATTGAAAATATAAACCGTGCAAAAAGCTCTCCCGTCTACGGCTGTGAAAAACTGAGACAATACCGGATAGGTCTGTTATATAATCTGGAGGATGTCACATACTCTCTTGTATCTGCCATTACAACCCATGCAACAGAGGAAAAACGCAGACTTTCCCCTGAGGAGGAAAAACAGTTTTTGGATTTTCTTGAGGTGCTTGAGTGGGCAGATAACAATACCGCTTCCGCATCAAGCTCAAAGGCATGGCTGGCACAAAGACAGGGCAAATACGGGGAAGCATCCGGATTTTATGACGAGACCTATATGAAAATTGCATTTTCCATGGCGGAGGATCCCTTTTGCAAAAATACGGATGCCAAGGGCTATCTGCCTCACAACTTTGCCGTGGAAAACAACGTTATTCATATTGAGCACTGCAGCAAAATGGCAGAGATTTATTCCAAAATCAAAATGTCTTGAGTGATGCAAAGGAGAGATTTATATGGAAATTATTGGCTATAATGATATGTCTGAAAACTACAACAGAGTTTTTACCCTCAAAACCCTCCGGGACAATATAATGATCGGCAATTTAAGAAGCGATGCTCCAAGAGTGGAAAGACAAAGCCTGAGGTACATAGTGATGGATTTTCTCGGGCGGAGCATTGACGATGATGGTGCATACAACAATATAATAAATATGAAGCTGGATATATCATCGGATATTTACGGAGCCCGTCTTCGGGAAAAATATGAATATCTGAAGGAACTTGAGGGTGATACCTACACTGTGATATACAACGGAGACATCAGAACAATATCCCGGGAGCAGTGCGATATCCTCAGAAGCAAAACAGAACTTCTGAAAAAAAAGAACCTTATAAATATTTTGGGCGTCGGTTTTGATGGGAATGAGCCGGAGGAAATGAAAAAAAGGGTGCAGTCATCTCAGGATATGTCATGGATTATGATTATATTTGCGGCAACCTACAATACCTATATATTAAATTGCATAGAAAATGCAAAAAAGCTTTTGGAACCGGTTATGAAAGATAAGGATGTTTTTTATACAAGTGCCCGCCTGCTCTCCAAAGTGGATATATCAAAAACCGGTCTTGCAGGGGAAATCGGATTTCAAAAGGCAATAAAAAAATGGGTGTTGCTTGTTCCTACCGGCAAATCGGCAGAGGATTTTAACGAGGGGCAGATGCTCAAAATGGCAAGCGGGATTGTGTGTATGAAGCAGGACGGAAGAATTGAAAAGGACATAAAAAAGCTTACGGACAACGATATAGTTCACATACTGCTCAATATCAATTCCAGCTTCCTGGGAGAGTTTTCCGGCAGTGTCCTGGAAGAATACAAAAACCTGGTGATGAGGTTTTCTTTAAAAACCTCACAATTTGTGTACGGAATATAGTAAAAGAGGTGTCATTTAATGGGTTTTTTTGAGCTTGCATCAAATATAGTTAAATACATTCTTATAGGTATTGTCTACCTTTTCATACTCCGTGTTGTCAAGATGGTTTATCTTGACATTTCGGACACAAAGCGAGCACGCCGCAAGCTTACCGACGGAGTGGCATATCTCAGGTTTTCCGGCAGAAAAAAGGATGTCGGGTTTAAGCTCTATGACACCTACGCAGTAAAGGAAAATACTCTTATCGGCAGAAACCGCAAGTGTGATGTGTGCATAGCCGCACCCTTTATGTCTATGGAGCATGCAAGAATATTTTTTGCCGACGGAGAGTTTTTTATAGAGGATCTGGGCAGTACCAACGGAACCACGGTTAACGGCAAATACACCGGTAACTACACTGTTCCCATAAAAAGCGGAGACAAAATCGGATTCGGCAACATCAAATTTATCTTTATGGAAAATATGGACTAGGGGGCGTCACAATGAAATTTCGTTTTGGTGCCGTTTCTATGGTGCTTGCTTTCAATATAATATGCTTTCTTCTCCTTTGCTGTTTTCCCGGTGTTGATCGTGTGAGGATGCTCATTGCCATGGGAATAATATGCGGTGTCATCATAGTAACCTACGGCCTTATTTATGCACTGGATCTTGGTGATCCTTACCCCTTTCTGCTTGTGGCTATGCTGTCGTCTATGAGTATAATCATTTTGTACAGTCTTGGTATTCAGCAAAGTGCCCAGTACGAAAATCCTGCCAAATCCCTTATAACCATTGCAGACAATCAGCTCAAGTGGTTTCTTGTGGGTATAGGCATATTTTATGTAAGCTACATTATTTACAGAATAATAAAGATATGGCATCGGCTAACCTATGTATATATGGGAGCAACCTTTGTTCTCTTTGGTGTAACTCTGGTTCTGGCAACAAGTCTCGGAGGTGCAAGAAACTGGATAGAAATCGGCGGTGTCGGTATTCAGCCCTCGGAGGTAATAAAGCTCTGTTACCTCTTTGCTATGGCTTCAATGTTCTGCAAAAAAGGCAAGCTCTCCGGCTTTAAGGACAGAGTTATCGCCATAAAAAAAGATGATGTAATAATTGCGGTGTTTGTCTACTCCTGTCTTTTGCTTTTTCTTATTCAGGGAGAGCTTGGCACGGCAATGTTGTTCTTTATGGTGTACTTAACTATGATGGTTGTCTATGATGTGCCTCTTGCCGTTCCTGCCATAAATCTCGGTCTTGCGGCACTTGGAGTTCTTGTGGTGATTGTTGTGGGAGACAGAGTGGGAGCCTTTGCAAGAGCACTTGACAGAGTTGCAATATGGCTGGACCCCGAGGTTTACAACTTCCAGGCGGAGCTTGGCAAGCCCAACGGCACACAGCAGATATATGAATCCTTAAAGGCTATTTGCTCGGGAGGCTACTTTGGTACAGGACTTGGCGTGAGCGGTGCTCACAACATATGGGTAATAGAGTCCGACCTTGTATTCTCTGCCATTTGCTACGAAATGGGGATTTTTATGGGAATAGCTATTATTATGACATATTTTATTCTGGCATACCGAGGCTGTAAAATAGCTATGGAGGTAAATGACAGCTTCGACAGAGCACTGGCTCTCACGGTAATATCCGGTATTGCCTGTCAGGCGTTTATCATAATAGGCGGAGTAACCAAGATGATACCCCTAACGGGCATAACGATGCCCTTTGTAAGTGCCGGCGGAAGCTCAATGATAGTGAGCTTTGCAATGCTCGGAATACTAACTGCAATATCGCACAAGAAAGAAAGTTTGCAATATGAGTTGACAAAATAAGGAATATGTGGTAATCTAGTGTCAAACATTAGATTGATATTCCGAGGTGTAATATGCAAAAAAATAAACTTAAAGATGCAACACGGTTTCCAAATGTAAAGGAGCTTGTGCTTAATTCCGCAAAGCTCTATGGTGACAAAGCTGCGTTTATTATCAAAAAAGGCGGAGTAAAAAGCAAGGACTACCTGCACAAATCCTACAAGGAGCTTGTGTATGATATTAATTGCCTTGGTACTGCGCTTTTTTCTGTGGGCATAAAGGACGGGGCAAGAATTGCCGTTATGGGACGCAACAGCTATCCCTGGGCAGTTACCTATATGAGTGCCCAGTTTGGAGGCAACATCATAGTTCCCATAGACAAGGAGCTGGGTGTCGGAGAGCTTGAGGATTCCTTGGCACGAAGCGGTGCAGTGTGCCTTGTTTACGACAACAAATATGAGGATAAGATTTCTGCCGTAAGAGAAAACGGCAAAACCTCCATCACTTCATATGTGCCCTTTGAGGGCGGTGAGGACAGCTTTGAAGGACTTCTCTCCAAGGGAAAGGAGCTTCTCTCTTCCGGTGATGACAGCTTTACAAAGGTTAATCCCGACAGTGACGCAATGAGCATACTTCTCTTTACCTCAGGCACTACCAGCAAATCCAAGGCGGTAATGCTCGCTCAGCGTGGTATTGCCTGCAATATATACGATATGCAGCTTGTGGAGGACATTCGCTCCACCGATACCAACATAGCATTTTTGCCTTTCCATCATATATTCGGTTCCATTGCAATGCTGGTTATGATAGCCTGCGGTGTTACCACAGTGTTCCCCGACGGGCTGAGATATATAAAGCAGAATCTTGCAGAATACAAGGTTTCCCTTTTTGTCGGTGTGCCTGTGCTCATTGACGGTATGAAAAAGACCATCGAAAGGGAAGTCAAGAAAAAAGGCAAGGAAAAACTTGTGGGAACTATGCGGAAAATAAGCCGTGTATTAAGGAAGGTGGGTATAGATATCCGCCGCAAGGTCTTTGGGGAAATCCTCGGTGCCCTTGGCGGTGCAATGAGACTTATTATCTCCGGCGGTGCCCCCATAGACAGTGAAACAATAGTTTTCTTTGATGACATCGGTGTTGATATAGTTCAGGGTTACGGTCTCACGGAAACATCACCTGTTATTTCTGCCGAAAACTTCAAGTTCAGAAAGCTTGGCTCAGTTGGTATTCCTATGCTAAATGTGGAGGTAAAGATAGACAACAAGGATGCCGACGGCATGGGAGAAATCAAGGTAAAAGGCCCCACGGTAATGCTTGGATACTACGAGAATCCCGAAGCCACAAAGGAAGTCCTGCAGGACGGATGGTTCAATACCGGAGACTTGGGATACCTTGATGATGACGGGTTCCTGTTTATCACAGGCAGAAAAAAGGATATGATAGTACTCAAAAATGGCAAGAAGATTTTTCCCGAAGAGGTGGAAACGCTTGTTAACCGCATAGAGGGAGTATCCGAAAGCTTTGTATATGGATTTTCCGAGGATGGAGGCATAAGCTTTGACAAGATACTGTGCAAAGCGGTGTATGACGAAAACGCTTTCAAGGGCAAAACCCGGGAAGAAATCCACGAAATAATATGGCAGGAAATAAAGGAAATCAACAAAACCCTGCCAATGTACAAGTATATAAAGGGACTTACCGTAACGGATGTACCTCTTATAAAGACCACCACAAACAAAATAAAGAGGAACGAAAATCTTTCAAGATAGTTAAAACAGATGGTTTTCATTTTATTTTTTATCTCCAAGAGGGTGTGAATCAATTTTTGAGATTCACACCCTCTTATTTTCATTGGAACGTATTTGTGTAAAAAAATAATACTAAATTTATCCAAAAGTCTGCCATTTTTCAAAGAAAAAGTAAAAATTTAATACTTTATATGATAAAAAAACACTTTCCTTTAAAGATACTTTTGTTATATGCTTAAACTGAATAACAATAAATGATTGCAGATAATGTTTTTTTTAAAATACCAAGGAGGGACAATATGAAATATTTTTTAAAATATATACCAATATGTGCGGTATTGGCAGTTGTATTTTCCTTTGTTTTTTCTGTGCACGCTATAGCTTCTTCGGAAGATTATAATGATTACATTCCCGATGAGGGAAGAGGTGACAATCTGATTGCAGACAACACAAATCTGAATCTCTACAGGGCAGTAAATACACGAGTGGTACAGATAGACCCCGGAGAAGATTCGTCCGAAGTTAATTATATCTACATAGGTGACGGAAGCGGAAACGGTAAGTGGGATAACTTTTCCTACTACGGTACCGAGGGTACTTGGGCAAAGTCCACGGGGGGCGGCGCAGGGCAGACAAGCGGTTTTAACGGCTACTACCCCAATGGCCCCGAAAACTATGTTGTGGAATTTCAGATAAGAAATGCCGCACCGGAAATAAATCCCAATCCTGCTTTTACTTTTTCGGTGTTTACATCCCGTTTGGAGGGAATAACGGATAAACAGATTGTACCTGTAACAGAAACAGATAACTTTCAGACTGTAAAAACCGTGTTCAATACCGAACAGGAGGCGCCATCTTCCCTGTGGATGGCTCTGGGCTACGGCGGAGCCTCCTCCAAGGACTACCCCATAACAGGAACAACCGTTGCACTGTACAAACCAAGTTTGTATGTGGCTGTGGAGAAGCCCCACGATATCATTGTTGAACCCCAAGAGAGCATTTCGTCTTTTATTCCGGGGCAAAGCTTTGTTCTTGATGCTTATGTGGTAAACCAGATAGGCATCATTGGAAATCTCAGACAAAACTTTGAGTGGTTTGCATTAAATGCCGATAAGACAGAGATTTTGTCCGATATAATTCTTGATGTTTCCGATGACACTGCAAGTGCGACGGTAACACTCGGTAAGGATACAGAACCGGGAACTTACTGTGTTACGGCAAGGTCAAAGGATTATCCTCAGATGGTGAGAACATTCTGTGTATCTGTGGGAGTTATGGAGGATTATATTCCGGGAGAAAAACCCGATGCCTCCGAAGGAGAGGCTGCCTTCAACATTCTTTCGGAGCAGAGTGGAGATGCAGTTGCTTTTGGGGAAAAATTAACTGCAGGAGCATCTGTTGTAAATCAGCAAAACCTTGAGGGAAATCTTAATCAGCACTTTGAATGGACACTTCTTGATAAATACCGTGCACCCTATCGGGGTGACTACTCTCTGGAGGTGTCGGAGGATACCTGTGAGGCAGTTTTTGCTCCGGGGGCTTCTCTGCCGTCAGGTGTATATTATATTGCGGCAACTTCCGCAGAGTATAATATGACAAGGCTCATAGGTCTTAGAGTTGTAATGGAGGGAATATCCTTCTATGTTTCTCCCGAGGGTACCGACAGGGGAGATGGAACTCTATCCTCACCCTTTGCCACTGTGGAAAAGGCAAGACAAGAAGTATCAAAAATAAAAAATAAAGATGATTACAGATTTATAGAGGTAGTTCTCCGTGGCGGTGAGTACTTTTTTGGGGAAACACTGTTTATGGACGGTGATGACAGCGGAACGGAAAAAACACCTGTGGTATACAGGGCATACGAAGGCGAAAAGCCCGTAATAAAAGGCAGTGTTCCTTTGAATAGCCTGCAATTTGGGGAGGTTCTGGATCCCGAAACTGTTGCAAGACTCCATCCTGATGCGGTAGGTAAGGTGTTTTATATAAATCTTGCAGACGAGGGAATAGCAAAAGAAGATATTTTTGATTTCAGCCGGCATATTGCCACGCTGTACTCCTTATCGGAAACCTATGAGTTCAATGCGATTTTTGCAGACGGCGTGAGCCAGACCTTGTCACAGTGGCCCAACGGACGGGAATATTCCCAAAGAGGCGATGCAATAGTTGACTATACATACAAAGACGAAAATGACAAGGATGTAAAGGTCAGCACAAGCTTTTACTATACCCAGTCCGAACCGGACAGATGGGAAAAGGCGAAGAACTGGTATATAGGTGCTTTTATCCCCTATGATTACTCCTATGCAAGGCTTTCGGTAGAATCTGTTGACACAGATAATAATATATTGAAGGTGCACGCTCCCGAAAACACAAAGAATTTTAATTTTACAAATAATTTTTCCAGAAGATGGAAGGCTTTTAATCTTTTGGAGGAGATAGATGTTCCGGGAGAATATTGTATAGATTCCGAAAATATGATTCTCTACTATTATCCTGCTGTGGATATGGATAGCATACGCATGGAAATAGCTGTTATGACTGATGACCTTCTGTGGGTAAACGGAGCGCAAAACATTCTGTTTGAGGGGATAACCTTTGCCCAAACTAACGGAAGAGCTGTCAGAATGACCGATGTTGTAAATGTGGATATAGACGGTTGCACGTTTGAGTCCGTCGGAGGAAGAGCGATTCATGTTACGGGAAGCCAAAAGGCAGAGACCAATCCGGATCATTGGCAGAGACAGGCGAAAAACGGTTCTTACAATACGGATATAACCAACTGCGATTTCTTTAATCTTGCAAATTCGGCAATTTCAATGACCGGGGGAGATGTGGACACTCTTACCCCTTCAGGCAATGTAATAGAAAATAACATTATAAACGGATTTTCCCTGAATACCCTTTCCAGCTCTGACGGAGCCATAGCCCTTGACGGTTGCGGTATAACAGTCCGCAACAACAATATTTCCGGCTCTCCGGGAATAGCCGTGAAGATAAACGGCAACGACCACAGAGTGGAATATAACGAAATTTATGATGTAATGCGGGAGGTTCAGGATGCAGGTGCCATTTATCAGGGGCAGAATTCCATTGCACGGGGCAGTGTAATTGCCTGCAATTACATTCACGATATGAGACCTCTTGACAGCAGTCTCAACCAGAGTGCACAGGTTGGAATATATCTCGATGACTGTCAGCAGGATCTTACGGTAAAAAATAATATAATAAAAAATGTAAAAATAGATTTCAATTCCAACGGTGCAGGGGCATTTACCTTTTCGGGAAACACCTCTGTGGATGTGGACAAATCCTGGAATTTGCTTAATCACAATCTTACAACGGGTTACACGGTTACAGCAGGATATGAGGGAAGTCTGGATTTTATCAAGGGACAGCTATATGACAGGGAACTGTACTACGGCAGATATCCGGAACTCAAAGAGTTTATTGAAAATGGAAAAAATCCAAAGCGTAACACCGTGGTAACCGATAACTTAACCGTTAATGCAGGCAAGACAAATATTGAGTCTCAGGATATTCTCTATGCAAAAATAAGCGGAAATGACAGCGTGGAAGACAGCGCATATTCTCTGTTTGTCAATCCCGAAAAGCAGGATTACAGAATCCGGACATCTTCCGAATATTGTTCCGAGGCAAGAGTTACCGAAGCATTTGATATAGAAAAAATCGGAACAGATGGCAAAAGAACGTTTAGTGTATCACCTTTCCGGCTTATTTATCCCCAAGACGGTGCAAGAACAGCAAAAACATCGGAGGGTATACGTTTTATCTGGGATAATGCTTTTGGTGCAAATGACTACATTGTGACGGTGGCGACAGATGCCGATATGAAAAACACCGTGTTCACACAGAGAGTGAGGACAAACAGCTGTGCAGCGAATCTGACGGAAACAGGTAAAACATATTACTGGACGGTTACTGCTGTAAATACATCAAGAGATTTTTTGAAAAACTCGGACAGGGTAAGCCCGGTAAAGAGGTTTGTTCTCGAAGATTTTGCTGACGATGTTACCTTTGGTGCTACTTCTGCGGTTGTAACCGACACTTCCTTAAAAATAAAAAGTGTTATTACAAACAATGCAGTGTGGGACAATGCGGACTTTACGGTTTACTTTACTGCCTACGGAAATAACTGTGCTGTGGAGGTGCAGAAATATAAGGTAAATATCTCTCCGGGGCAGACTGCGGATATATACCATGAATTTACAGCGGAAAATCCGGGAGATATTGAATATATAAAGATTTTTGTATGGACGGGAAATTCCCTGATACCCGCCTGCAAGGCAAGAGTAATTAACAGGTGATTGTAAAATGTTTAATTTACAATCGACTAATGTAATTAAATAAAGGAGAGGATTTTTATGAGAAAAAGTTTTGCGGTTGTACTGGCATTGATACTTGCAATCGGCGCATATGTTCCCGTTGGTGTGTATGCCGATGAAGTTTTGGTGCCTCAGGACTTTTCGGATTATGTTCCTTCGGAAGAAAGAACAGATAATCTTATTGCAAACAATATGGACCTCAATTTTTATCAGGCGGTTAATTCAACTGTGGTATCGGTAGTTTCGGGAGAAACTTCTTCCGAGGTCGACTATATTTACAAAGGAGACGGAAGCGGAAACGGCAAGTGGGATAACTTTTCCTATTACGGAACCGAGGGTACCTGGGCAAAATCCACAGGGGGCGGTGCAGGACAGATAAGCGGCTTCAACGGTTATTATCCCAATGGCCCCGAAAACTTTGTTGTGGAATTTCAGATAAGAAATGCCGCACCGGATATAAATCCCAATCCCACCTTTACATTCTCGGTATTTACATCCCGTGCAGAGGGCGTAACGGACAAACAGATTGTATCCGTCACACAGTCAGATGACTGGCAGACTGTGCAGACAGTGTTCAACACCGAACAGGAGTCCCCCTCTTCTATGTGGATAGCTATGGGCTACGGCGGAACATCCTCCAAGGAGTACCCTGCCATAGGAACAAAAGTGGCATTTAATAAGCCCAGTCTCTATGTAGCTGTGGAGAAGGCGCACAGTATAGATGTCACAGGGGAGAAGACAGTGGTTATACCCGGTGACAAATTTGAGCTTAACGCTACGGTAAAAAATCAGGTTGGATCAGAGGGCAACCTGAGTCAGGATTTTGAATGGCTCGCACTGAATTCCGACAGAAGCGCACTTGCAGAGGGCTTCGGATTTGAAAAAGGTGAGGACGGCTCTGTGACGGTAAGCGTGGGTAAAGATGCTCCTTCGGGAAAATATGTGATACTGGCATCTCACACGGATGAGGAGTCTGTTGCCAAAGGTGTAAGAAAAGGCTACGAAATAGTTGTGGCACCTCACTTTATGGAGGATTCTGCTCCCGGAGAAGACCCTCTTTACGGAGTAAAAATTGACTACGAGGGCGAAACAACTCTGGGAATATTTGATACCCTTAATCTTTTTGCAACACTTGCAGACAGCACAGGCGAAGAGGGAACAAACGCTCAGGAATTTGACTGGTATCTGACAGATGCAGAAAGAACAAGCAAGCTCACAGATTGCGGAATAAGTCTGAATGTTTCCGAAGATACACGCTCTGTTTCGGTAAGCCTCAGTAATAGTGCCGTTGAGGGCGAATACTGTATTGTGGCAGAATCCGTGGCAGAGCAGTCGCAAGGAATGCTCAAGGCAATAAGAATAACCGTGGATAAATCCGGAACAGTAGATGATATTATAGAACTTATCAAAGAAGACACTCCGGAGAATATAGAGAAAAATCTTGATGATTATATAGAAATCCTGGAGCTTACCGAGGATTATATTTCCAAAGCGGATGCAGAAGAATTTTCGCTCATTATCAAATCAGGCGCTCAGAAGGAAAACCTCGAAGGCAAGGAAGATTTGCAGAAGTATTTCAGAAAAGCGGCGCTTACTGCTCTATACAACATTCCCCACGAATCCGTAGAGCTTTTTGGTGAGGACGGCAAACACAATTACGAGACGGATATAGGTGCAGATAAAATTGATGACGAAGAAAAGGGTATTACTCTCTACAGCGGTGCATTTGCGGAAATGAGCACAAAAGGCAAAGAGGAATACAGAAACTCTCTTGTGGGTAAAGATTTTGAAACCTACGGAGCTCTTTTTGAAGCAATAAAGGAAAAGCTTCTCCTTACTGCAATTGCAAATCCCAAGGACGAGGGTACAGCATATCTCGATACCGTTATCACCAAGGAGAATCTTGCACTTTTCAACATCGAGGCAGACAAATATTTTGACCTTGATGGTGAAAATGCCAAAAAGTTCAAAAACGACTATCTCAGAGGGAAGAGCTTTACTCTGAAATCTCTTTCCGAGCTCCTTGAAAAGGCAGAGGAGCTCGCCACGGAGGAAGAAGAAGAGGAAGATAACAACAGAGGCTCCGGCGGAAGCAAGGTAAGCTTTGGCGGAGGCGGAGGAGGGAACTTAGGTTCTTCCGGCGGTAAGGATGAACAGAAAACCGAAACTGCTTCCGAGGAAAAAGAATTCAAAGATGTACC
>JAZPXS010000023.1:0-2967 GCA_045543775.1 Clostridia bacterium | reverse complement strand
TAATTTTTATTGGTGCCGAAACTGCAAGTATGATATTTAAGTTGCCGTTTCTGCACCTAAGCTCATTTATAAATTCCTGTTCATCTTCATCGTGAAGCATAATAACAGTGTAATTGAGTTCAAAAAGGGAACCGAGATCTGTTGTTTTGATTCTTGTAAGTGAATATTTCTTTGTGTATTTCTTTAAGATTTCATCAAATGCACCCTGATAGTTGAGGTTTTCGGGAATTGTAATTTTGAGTGTTTTTTGCATTTGCTTTTTTTCAAAAAATTTAAATTTTTCCGTAAGTATCATTATGATACAAAGTAATGCAACAAAGATTGCACCATATCCAAAAAGTCCCACACCGCATGCAAGACCTGCCGCTATGTCAAAAAATATAAATCCGATATCCTTGGGATCTCCCGGTGCACTTCGGAAGCGGATGATAGAGAGTGTTCCTGCCAGACTGAATGCCCTTGCTATGTTGCTTCCGATAAAAAGAATAATGACAGAAAGTATTACAGGAAGCATCAGAAGCGTTATTGCCATACTTCGCTGATAGCTTTCTTCTTGAATTTTGTAGTAAGTAAGACCTATTCCGGCACCAAAAACAATAGCTGTGAGCATTGTTGTGACCGCAGAGCCTAACGTGATGTCGGCTGAAACATTTGCTAAAATATTATTGAATAAATTATCCATATCAGACTACCTCCATGTATTTGTGTGTGGATTTATTTATCATATTTCTGAACTCCGTACCGTATTTTGAAAAGCCGGTTCTTTTTATATCAAGGTCTGTTAGCATATGAGTGAGCCACAGGGGTTTTGCAAGGGATGTTTTGATTTCCATAAGATAAACGTCTTCCGGCAGAAGCCTCTCACCATAATCGCCTTTTTCCAGAGCCAGATCGTACCGTCTGGACCTTATGTTCGTATCAAAGGATATCCGAAGGTCCTTATTGCCTTTTTCAAAATATGCAATTCTGTCATATGCCAGATAAAGCTTGGGGGATAGATTGTATATTTCCAAAAAATATTCAAGCTCGCAAATCACCTGTTTATTCATATAGTCCTTTGGAACCGGAGCCTTTCCCGATTCCAGAAATCTGTATGCTTCATCCAATCTAATCTTGGTTCTGCGCTTGTTTACTATACCATTGAACTTCTTTTTGATTTCAAGAAATACCTTTGCATTTTCATCCGGCACCCCGTAAGAGCGAAGCCGCAGTTTTTCCTTGTATTTTGGCTTTGAAAGGGATGTTCGTATGAGGTAGTCATCCGGTGTATCGAAATAAATATTGGCTATAGTGTAGGTGGTATGCCCCTCGCTGTGAGAATCTGTTACCATATATTCATCCATAATCCCGATAACCTTTTCAAAGGTTTCCTTATCAAGTATATACTTGTGTTCGTATCTGTTAAAAACTTCTATTGCCACCATCTGCACCTCCTGTAAGGATAGTTTACCTCCATAAGGTTAAATCAGGGTTAATTTGGAATTTATTGTGTAATTTCAATTTTATTTCCGTCGGATATCACAGAAACATCACCATCTTTTGTGCTGAAAATTTCACTTCCGACAAACTCCAGAATTGATATGGTTTCTTCTTCCGCAGGATTTTTTTCACTGTCACAAATTACAGAATGTGCGGGTTTTACAGTTGTGACAAATCGTTTTGTGTTTTTGTTGTATTTGCCGTGATGGGGGACCTTGAGAAAATCGTACTGCATACCGAATTCCGATATTACCTCGGTTAGCCTTTCAGCTTCCGCATCTGCTGCAAAGAGAAATGAGTTTTGTCCGTGCTTTACCGAAATAACAAGCGAAAAATCATTGTCGCCCTCTGAATAGGTTTTCTTTTTTGGCGTTGACACTTCAAAGAGAACATCATCTACTGTAAACGAAGTATTTTTATTGAGCTTTGTTATGGTCAGATTTTTTTCTTTAACAGTTTTTAAATATGTTTCGTATTCATTGTTGTTTCCCTCATATTCGGGTACATAGATGTTACTTGCAGTAACATTTTCCATAACCTCAGGAAAACCGCCCACATGGTCTTTGTCAAAGTGAGTGATAAACATATAATCCACATTGGTGATATTTTCTTCCTGCAGATATTCGGCTATTTCATCACCGTCATCCTTTTCTCCGCAGTCAATAATTATACTGCGATTTTGTGTCTGCATTATGATGGCATCAGCTTGACCTGCTTTTAGTACCGTGAAATTTAATTTTCCTGTTACATCGGGAATTTCAACACTGTTTTTCACTTCTTTTCCGCATCCGGCAAAAATTACAGCCAGCACAAGAAGCAGAATAGTAAGATTTCTTTTTTTCATAATAGAAACACCTTTCCATTTTCATATAAGAATATCATACCAAAGTTAAAATAAAGTTAAAACGTTATTTTCAAGCTAACAAGATTTGTTGATATATATTAAGCGGCATTTTTCATATATCAGGTTGTCTGATTGTGGAGGTAGCAATAAAACGGGCTAATAACTTTGTTGGGTATTACGATTGATTTTTTGTTGCTTTTGCGGTATGATATATGGATTTTTGTATATAAATACATATTGACATACAAAACTGATGAAAAAGGAGGTGCCCCTCTTGTCTTTAGCATACGGAATTATCGCCATTATTTCTCTATCAATGGTTGGAATTTGTGTTCTTGCAGATAAAAAGCGTGATGAATGGCTGATTTGGTTATTTGTTTCTGTGGCTGTATGTAATCTCGGTTACTTTATGTTGTCTGTATCAAAGGAACTTGATGCAGCGCTGAACTCAAACAGAATAGCCTATCTCGGAAGTGTTTTTCTTCCGTTCTTTTTGCTGATGATGGTACAGCGTTTTTGCAAAATAAAGAGCAATAAAAAGATAACAACATTACTTATCTCACTTGGCGTCGTTATGCTCGGTATCACCACAAGTCCGGGTATTCTTCCCATTTATTATAAAACGGTGGACATTGAATTTGCAG
>JAZPXS010000022.1:0-1810 GCA_045543775.1 Clostridia bacterium | reverse complement strand
GTATAAAGGATTGTAAAGGTGATAAAATGAACAAAACAAAAAAGAAACCGGCAACAAAGAAAAAAAATACATCAAAGAAATCTCCTGATTCAAAAAATGCAGAGATAGTATCGATATGTCTTGCGGCACTTGCCGTGATACTTTTTGTGTGCGTATATACTACAGGAGCAGGAAGGCTTGGCAAGGCTGTTTCGTCTCTTATGCGAGGTCTTTTTGGTATCGGGGCATACGGTGTACCTCTTATCATAATCGGTATTGTAGTCCACTATTTTGCCTCAAAATCCTTTGACAAAACACGCAAGTATTCTCTTATTGCTGTTGCATTTGCAGATGTTACGGCTCTTTGTCATATGATTTTTGCAGGGGATGTACTCCTCAAGGATGTGTACAAGCATAACTGTACCGACCTTGGCGGCGGTCTTGTAGGTTCCGTTATTGCCAAACCCCTTCAGGCACTTATGGCAAATGCCTGTACATATGTGGTACTTGTGGCAGTACTTGCAGTAATGCTTGTTCTTATATTTGATATTTCATTTACATCACTTATAAAATCTCTTTTTGTAAAAATATCCGAAGCTGTAAAGGAAGCCGGAAAAAAAGAGGAGGAAACCAAGTCTCCCAAGGGTGTTGTGGTAAAACCCAACATAGACAGCGAGGAAGTGCCCCTGCCTGAGCCTCCTCCGGAAAAGGAATTCTGGGAGCCGGAAATACCTGAGGACGTAAAGGAGCCGGAAATCAATATTTATAACGAGAGACATACTGATGTTATTTCGGAAGAGGAAAAAGATAACATTCATAAGGAAATAGAAGACGAAATTGCGGATAGCGAAGAGGTAATGGTATATAACTATCCTTCACTTGACCTCCTTACAGCTCCCGATCCTTCAAGAACCTCCGAGGATATGAGCAGGGAGCTAAGAGAAAATGCATCCCGTCTTGTTGAAGCACTGCGTAGCTTCCACGTGGATGCTCAGGTTGTGGAAATAAGCTGCGGTCCCACAGTAACCAGATACGAAATCAAACCTGCCGCAGGTGTCAAGGTAAATCAGATTATCAATCTTTCCAAGGATATTGCTTTGAAGCTTGCCGCAAAGGGCGGTGTTATGATAGCACCTGTTCCCGGCAAGACCACCATCGGTATAGAGCTTGCCAATGCCAACCCAAGTACCGTTACACTAAGAGAGGTGCTTGAATCCGAAGAGTTCCGCAATCACAAGTCAAAGCTGGCTGTGGCACTGGGCAAGGATATAAGCGGTGCGCCCGTTATAATGGACATTGCAAAGATGCCCCACATTCTCATAGCCGGTGCAACAGGAGCAGGTAAGAGTGTATGCATAAATACCCTCATAGTGAGCCTTATGTACAAGGCGGATCCCAACGAAGTAAAGCTTGTTATGATAGACCCGAAAAAGGTTGAGCTGACAGGCTACAACGGAATACCCCATCTTCTCATTCCCGTTGTGACCGATGCCAAAAAGGCAACAGGGGCTCTTTCCTGGGCAGTTCAGGAAATGACAGAAAGATATTCCACCTTTGAGCAGTGCGGAGTCCGCAATATTCAGGGTTACAATGAGCTTATGGAAAACGAGGGAACACCGGAAAACAAGATGGCATCTATCGTAATTATCATAGACGAGTTTGCCGACCTTATGATGGTAGCTCCCGGCGATGTGGAAAATTATGTCTGCCGAATTGCACAGCTTGCGAGAGCTGCAGGTATGCATCTTGTAATTGCAACACAAAGACCGTCAGTTGACGTAATTACAGGTATTATTAAGGCTAATATACCTTCACGAATAGCTTTTGCTGT
>JAZPXS010000021.1:0-8845 GCA_045543775.1 Clostridia bacterium | reverse complement strand
ATAATCATAACGACTTTTTTATCGTTAATGTCAGAATCAATAATTCTCTTTACCATATCGGTAATCATAACTATTTCAAATTCATCATTTCTTCTGACTTCAAGTGTTATATTCGGATTTGAAGGATGCTTTCCGTCTAGTGCAATAATGTCTTCTTTTGTTATTTTTCTTACTCTGTCAATTTCAGTCTGATTTTTAAAAGGGTAAAAATCGTGTAAAAAAGTTTCCTTAAAGTTCATATGGTTTGTCCTCCTTATTTAACCTTTTCAATAGTTTCCAGAACTTTAGTAATATATTTCAGTCCAAAGTTTTCCCCAAGCATTGATGTATCTGTCTCGTAGCCTCCGGTAACAAGGGATTCGGGTGTATAGAGGTATCCGGGCAGTACACCGTTCGAAAGCTCATTTACTACAACAGTTCCAAAACCTGCCATTGCTTTTATAAACAATCCGTATTCAACAAAAACTTCGCCCTGCAAGCCTACTACACAGGTTCCGCCGATTTTGAAAATCTGAATTTCTGCAGGTACTTCGTCTTCCAGAAGGTCAATTTTGATGCCTTTTTTCTTCATAAGTATGTATCCAAGCTGATCTTCGGAGCCTAAGAGCTTAAGGTTAGCATTTTGCCACAGATAGTATTCATCACGGTTTTTGGAATCACCGTATTTGGCATATAATTCCTTGTAAACTGCTTCGTCCTTTGCAACCTGAGCTCTGAGCTGCTCTTCTGTACCAAAATCTCTAAGCTCGATTTCCTGTATAGCCTGAGCAGTTTTAATCTCAACATCGTTATTCCAATCAGCTTTTTCAATCACGCTGTATGCAGCTTTTCCAAGAGTTCTTCCAACTCGTTCCGCTTCGTCATAGCTTTCGCCCTGACGGTAATAGCGGCTGGACTGATTTCCTGATGTTCCCTGTGCAAATCCGACAAGTGCCTCCGGAAGTCTTTCCTCAAGCTCTGATTTTAAGTAACAGGGATAGTCAGCAGTACAAACATTACTCCATTCGTGTATAAAGGTGGGGTGCAGTGTGTAATTGACCATTATACCCCGTACTTTGTCATTTGTATCCTTGATTGCAAGAACGCTCACAAGGGGATCGTGGGGTCCACCGGGAATTCTTCTGTTTCCGCCGATTCCGGATTCCGCACCGCAAACTGCTATTCCTGATGCAAAGTAAGCGTCAAATGCATCTTTTTTTGCTTCTGCAATCATAGCGGAAATTCTATTTATTATATCCTCAACATATTCCATAGGCTGTTTCAGTCCTGCTTCCAGACTTTCAATATCCAGTCTGCCCGATGCCCAGGGACCTGAATGTGTATGGGAGCAGCTTATCATAATATTCTGTCCCTTTATACCGCAAAGCTTTTCAACATTTTCTCTCACTTTGGCAACATGCTGTTTGGAGAAAAACAGTAAATCAAGTGTTACCATAACAGCTTCCTGACCGTTATTTTCAAGGTACATACAAGCTGCATACAAAGGATCGTGAGCACCCTCGTTATATCTCGGATAGTGTGGATATCCTGCAAGCTCAAGTCCTTTGGGAGGAGTGATATCAATTCTTTTCATACATGCTTTCAACATTTTCTTTTCTTCCTTTCGTTATTTAATAAACTCGCCTTGGAGCATAACTTTTTTTACATCAAATGTATCATCAACAATTACAAGATTTGCTCTTTTAGCTGCTTCAACAGAACCTATTACATCATATATTCCCAGTGCCTTAGACGGATTTGAGGATGCCGCCAAAAAGGTCTTTCTTATATCCGAATTTGTATGCTTCATAAAGTTTCTGCACGACCTGTCCATCGTGAGTCTGCTTCCCGCAAGATTTCTGTCTTTGTCAAAAGCCAGATCAGCCATATGCTCAAAGCCTTTCGGCAGGGGATCTGTGTTGGGTGAACTGTCGGTTATCAGAATTATTTTATCTTCGCCTTTAATTTTCACTATGAGCTTCTGCAAAAAAGGATTAACGTGAACACCTTCGGAATCGCAAATCATTTCCGCATATGTGGAATCATCATAAAGGCAGTCCTCATCCGGACCGCAGCCTCTGGTGCCAAGCCACGCACTCTTTGATGATTTTGCATTGGTAATATGTGTTGAGATATTTATGTCATATTTTTTGAGTGGATGAATCTGTTCCGGTGTAGCTTCGGAATGGCCAACAGCAAAATGCACTTTGGGATTGACTTGCTTCGCATATTGGACAAAATCCTCTATCCCTTCTCTTTCGGGTGCAATTGCCCATACCTTGACAGTATCTTTTGCCGTATCAACAAGGTTTTTAAAATGCTCCTTTTTGATTTCTCCGCTGGGCCACATACATGACGATGTGTCACAGCCGTAATTTACATTCATAAACGGACCTTCCATATAGATTCCGCCAACGGCATTTCCGATACCGCCATTTTCCATAAGGTTTTGTATGCTTTTAATGGAAGATGCCATTTCATCCTCGGACATTGTCATATAGAAAGTGGGGAAGATGGTTGTTGTTCCGTGTGACAGGTGGAATTCCACAATTTCAGTATTATTTTTTACACCAAAAGCGTTTTCGTTTCCTCCGTGTACATGAATGTCGATAAATCCCGGTCCCACATACAAGCCATCGGCATCAAAAGTTTCTGCATCTTCAGGAATATCAATGGCACCCTTATGTCCTGCATACACAATTTTTTCGCCATCGACAAGCACAATCCCGTCATCGATTATTTCCTTGGGCAAAACCACTTTAGCGTTTTTTATACAAATCATAGATTTTCCCCCTTATTATCCCATAACATTTTTTCGATTCTTCGATAGCGGCTATATTTTTCATTATACATATCTGTTTTGTCGCTTGGTTTAAAGGTTTGAACATACTTTAGCGGTTTGATATTTTCATCCAAAGCTCTTGCCGCCAATATCGCCGCACCGGCACCTGCCGCTTCAAAGGTTGAAGGAATCATAATTTCAAGACCTGTGATATCAGCAATAATCTGACACCACAGCTTGCCTTTTGCACCTCCGCCAAATAGAACGATTTTATTAACGTTTCCGTAGGCATTCATTGCTTCCAGTATTATCCTTATCTGGAAAGCAACCCCCTCCATAACTGCAGCTGCAAAATCCCCTCTGGATGTAGCTAGGTTGATACCGTAGAACATTCCCTGTGCATCGGCATAAAAATCAGGAGAGGAAGGACCGTTCATATACGGATAAAACAATAAGTTACATCCGTTATTAATTGCATTCAGAGCCTCTTCATCAATAACTTTGTAGCCTTCGTCCTTATACATCAGGTCTCTCAGCCATCTCAGGCAGGTTCCTGCGGTATTTATGACGCCTTCCGTAACCCATACACCGGAATCGGCATATCCGCACCAGCCAATCTTGTTACCCTGAGAAAAATCGACTGTATTCCATTTTTTTGTAACAGCACCTGCTGTCCCCAGGGATATTGTCATCGTTTCGTCATCCAGCCCTACACCTAATGCCGCACATTTTTGATCCTGAGCACCAACCGAAACAACACAATCAGGAGAAAGCCCGAGCTCTTGGGCTACATCGGGCAGTATATTTCCTGCACATTTACCGCTCCACAAAATTTCAGGGAGCATATCCTCGGGAATTTCAAATTTTTCTGTTATTTCCTTGCTCCATTTGCATTTTTTCAAGTCATAAAGAAGTGTTCCGGAAGCCATAGAGTGGTCTGTTACACAGTTTCCTGTCAGCTTTGCAATAAGAAAATCCATAGGCATAAGAAATTTGTAGGTTTTATCCCAAACCTCTTTTCTTTCATCCTTAAACCAAATAAGCTTTGGCAGGGTATAATATGCTTCAAGGGGTTTGCCGCAAATTTCAAATATTTTTTCTTTTCCAAAGATTTTGTCAATATTCAGTGTCTGTTGCTTCGGCCTTGAGTCAAGCCAGCTTATTGCGTTATAAAGAGGGTTCAGGTTCTTGTCAACGGGAACTATGGTAATACCTTGTGAACTTATCGAAATACTCTTGATAGACCTGGCATCTGTTCCGGACTTTTCAATGGCCTTTTTTGCAGTTTTCAGTGTAAGCTCCCACCAAAGATTTGCATCCTGCTCAACATAGTCATCCTTGGGTGTTATAAGCTCATATTCCTCATATGAATCACCGAGAAGATTAAGTAAACTATCAAAAATAATACTTCTGCATCCCGTAGTTCCAAGGTCAACAGATAAATACATTTGTCTCACCCACGCTTTCTGAAATAATATCTTGTAGCTCAGCTTTTTTGTAAACTTGACTTTCGTATTATTTTGCTGTACTATAAACATATATAATTATCATACATAAACCCTTTAATGTATTTATACAATTAAAACATTTTTTTGTATTTTTTTTATAAAAAGAGGATTGAATATGGTTGACTATATAAAAACAATTTTTTCCGATGTTATTTCCATAGACTCGGTAGTTACAGTTTTTCACAATGAACTAAACGGTTCGGAGCCTGTAGGGGAGTCGCATGACTTTTGGGAATTTGTATATGTGGATAGCGGCACGTTCAAAGTATTGGTAGACAATATACCATATACGGTTCAGGAAGGCCAGATGATAACTTATGCACCGCTTTCTTATCATATTGGTTCAGAACCAAATACTGTAAAGCTTGACATACTGAGCTTTGAATCAAGCTCCGAGGCAATGCGTCATTTTGAAAACAAAATAATAACCCTTTCGGGAAAGCAACGCCGGATACTTTCACAAATTATCTCTATCGGAGAAAAGCATTTAAAAAAACAATATGAAGGCTTGCAAATTAAAGGGATGGAGCCTCGCAAAGAAACGGACGATTTTGTGCTTCAGAATTTGAAGAACCAGATAGAGCTTCTGCTCATTGATATATACACCGGAAACGAAAGTACAAGTTCAGAACCTAAAAGATTTAACTATGAGAATTACAGCAGTAACACTTTTGATATGTTAACACGGTATCTTCAAAAAAACATTGGGGAATCCCTGTCTCTTGAGGACATTTGCACCGGATGTGCAATCAGCCCGGCAACGCTTAAGCGTTTGTGCCGTGATAACTGTGGCATGTCACCTATATCATATTATATTTCATTGAAAATTGATGCTGCAAAAACCATGATTTGCAATACCGAGATGAACTTTACACAGATTTCAGAAAAATTAGGGTTTTCAACTGTTCATTATTTTTCTAAGCTTTTTAAAAACAAGGTCGGTATTTCTCCATCCGAATATGCAAAGGCAGTATACAAAAGATAGTTATAAAGGAGTTGCATATTACACCTTGCAAATCCAGTATATTTTTAGTATAATAGCAAGAGAGCATATCCTGTTCCTCCGTTTCTGGTTTCTGGACAATTCCATTATAACGGATTTTGAACAATATGCTCTCTTTTTTATTGCTTTTTTAATTTTGTAAATGTCAAGCGAAAATGTACAAAAAGGGCAAGTGAAAATGTACAATTTCGGCGGTAGCATATTCGTATCCGATCACAGCTTAGCTTCGGCATCTTCATCAAAAAGATTTCGGTCTTTTACCCTGTAAGAGTGGCCTGTAATTTTAATGATTTCGCAGTGATGTACCAATCTGTCAATAATTGCATTTGCAATTACTGCATCTCCAAAAACATCGGGCCATTTTGAAAAAGATTGATTAGTTGTAAGGATTGTTGGTCTGAACTCATATCTTGCTGCTATCAATTGGAAAAACCCATATGCTGCAGCCTTATCAACAGGAAGGTATCCGATTTCATCAATTATCAGAACTGTGTATTTGAGATAATGTTTAACAACTTGTTCTACGCGGTTTTCCTTTGCTGCACGCTTGAACTTTTCCATTAACTGAGCAAAATTAATGAAGTATGTAGATATTCTTTGACTTGCCGCCTCAATGCCTATCGCTGTGGCAAGATGCGTTTTTCCTACTCCGCTTGAGCCGATAAAGATAATGTTTGTTTTTGTTTCTATGAACCTTAAACTTGTCAAATCTGCGATTTGTTCTTTTCTTACCGATGGCTGATATGTAAAATCAAAATCCTTGAAGGTTTTAATATATGGAAAATGTGATGTGACAATATTTATCTTCTTTGCTCTTTCTGCTCTGAATTCAATCTCTGCATTAGTTAGCTCTAATAGCGAGTCTAAAAGTGGTATTTGGTTTTTTGCTGATTTATCAATAACATTTGGTAAGATTTCGAGCATTTTAGTAAGGGAGAGTTCTTCCATATTGTTTCTTAATACATTAAAGTTTGTCATATATTTCAAGATTCCTTTCTGCAACAGCTGTGATTTCATCATTGGAAAGCCTTCTTAACGAACTGCATCTGGCAATTTCCATATAGTCCTGATGATTGAAATTTGTACGCTTTGATGTTTTATCCCAATGACGTATAAAATGTCCGTTAAAGGTAATATTGAAGCCTGTACCATCATCTTCAATATCTACATATTTGCCAATATATTTGGGTGGCACTGAATACTTTCTGCCTTCGTAGGTTATCAGAGACTCAACACTGACTTTTCTTGTGACTGTTTCCTTGAAATACCCCGAAAGAATATTGAGATCTGTTTGTATTAGATATGGTTTCTCAATTTTTAGTAATTCAAACGGCGGTTTGTCGGTTGCCTGACATTTTTCAGAATTGATTTGCTCGTTAAGTTCTGCAGCTATTCTTCTGATGTCATCAAAACAAGCTATGTCTCCGCTGTAAACCTTTAGTCTGTTTACAAGCTTTGCGGTAACTTCAACCTTACCCTTTGTTTCAGGTCGATATGCTACACATGCTTTTGGAACAAAGCCACAGTCGGATGAGAACATACTGAATTCATCGTTGAATACGGGCTCATTGTACTGTGTACGTGCTTTATCAATTATCGAACGCATATTGTCAAAGAGAATTTCATGAGGAACTCCGCCTATGTATTTAAATGCTTTGACAAGACATTCTTCTACAGTATGTAAATCTCTTGTTTCTGTGACGCAAAGAAATTTTGTCCTTGAAAAGCCGAGAATCAACAGAAATACATTGAATTTTATCACATCTCCGTCTTGGGTTTTAAATTTCAATGATTCCTTCCAATCAACCTGAGCCTGAATACCGGGATTAGTTTCAAAACGAATAACAGCTTGCTTTTGCTTTTCAAGATTGAGATTACGAACGAAATCTTTAATCGTGGTATATGAACCCGTATATCCATGGTGCTTTTTGATGTAGTTACAAATTGCAATAGCAGGAGCACCGGTTTTTAATTTTTCTTCTATTATCAATTCAAAACCATCGGTTTTTCTTGGTTTATTTGCTTTTGGTGGCGGGAGATTATTTTTTACTGCATTGATAGCTTTTGAAACCGTTCTGCGGTCACAACCATACTGGCGAGCAAGCTTTGAACAGTTAATATTTACATTGGAATTATCCTTAAGCATAAAATTCACCTTCTCATAAATGTCTTTTCTGTAATTCATTTTTATCACTCCCGAATAGAGTATACTCTATTCAAAAGTGACTTGCCAGAATTGTACATTTTGAGTTGGCGATTTTGTACATTTTCATTTTAACATTTACACAAGTCGTTTTAGGTGCGTTTGCAGGCATTTTATAGTCATAATGGTTTGGATAACAACAAATATGCCGTTATCGGCACAAATGCAATAAAAATATTTTAAAAATCATTGATTTTGTTCCTATAATGTGGTATAATATATACAGAAGTTAGGAGTGAGTTTATGAACTATTTATCTGTTTCGCAAATGGCGAAAAAATGGAGTATGTCCGAGCGTGGTGTTAGAAAATACTGTGCAGAAAATAAAATACCCGGAGCATTCTTGACAGGCAAGACCTGGAATATTCCTGAAAATGCAGAAAAACCGGAAAGAATAAACAAAAAAAGTGATGAACCGCAGAGCCTTCTTGAAAGACTTAGGGCAGAGAAAAAGTCTTCTCTTAAAGGTGGTATTTATCATAAAATTCAAATAGAACTTACCTATAACTCAAATCATATTGAGGGTAGCAAATTAACCCATGACCAGACAAGATATATTTTTGAAACTAATACTATTGGTGTAGAAAATGATGCATTGAATGTTGACGATATTATAGAAACTGCAAATCATTTCAAGTGTATTGATATGATAATTGATAACGCAACATATAAGCTCACAGAAAAATTTATAAAGGAACTACACTTTACTTTAAAATCAGGTACATCAGATTCAAGAAAAGATTGGTTTAATGTTGGTGAGTACAAAAAACTTCCTAATGAAGTCGGCGGAAAAGAAACTGCAAGTCCTGAAACTGTCGCACAAAAAATTAAGGACTTGTTAAAATCTTATAATCAAAAGAACGAGCATACTTTGGGAGAAATTATAGATTTCCATTATCAGTTTGAAACTATACATGCTTTTCAAGACGGCAATGGCCGTGTAGGCAGACTTATTATGTTTAAAGAATGCCTGAAAAATAATATTGTTCCGTTTATTATTGATGACAGTCTTAAAATGTTCTATTACAGAGGACTTTCCGAATGGAATAATGAAAAAGGGTATTTGACTGATACCTGCTTATCGGCACAAGATAAGTTTAAAAAATATTTGGAATATTTTAATGTTCCTTTTGAGGTCTAAATTAACCAGTATAAAATCAAAGTGTGAATTGAGGTATTCAAATGACAAAATACAAAATTTTAGAATCAATAAAGTATGGTGAAAGTATTGTTTCGGAAGTTTTTAAAATTCAAGATGAGGATAATCAAGACATCTACGTTCTTAAAAGAATTAAGGGTTTAGATTTCCCGTTAAATCAGATCCTTTTTAATCGTGAAGTTGAAGCATTGCGAAAACTAACAAATTGTAAG
>JAZPXS010000020.1:0-27929 GCA_045543775.1 Clostridia bacterium | reverse complement strand
AAATATTATGTATGTTTTGGTAGTCGATGATGAACCAATGATGAGAGAATTATATTTGACTATATTTGATTGGGAAAAGAATGGGTTTGAACTGGTCGGAGTTGCTCATGACGGTGCAAAAGCTCTGGAAATTATGCGCAGCACAAAGGTAGATGTGGTTATAACGGACATCAAGATGCCCGTTATGGACGGACTGGAGCTTATCAGGGCTGCAAAAAGCGAGTTTGAAGGTACAAGATTTGTTGTTATGAGCGGTTACAACGACTATTCCCTTGTAAGAGAGGCATTCAAGCTCGGAGCAGAGGATTACTACCTGAAATCGGAAATGGATCCGGAGCATATTATGGGAATCCTCGGCAAAATCAAAGCCGAATCGCAGTACACTGCGGATGCAACAGGCACCGGCAGCGGAGAGCATCCAATCAGCACAGGACGATACAGCAGCATACTTACTGAGAAGGTAATAAAAGAGCTTATCTGGGGTTCCCATCCTCAGGCGGCGGCTGAACAGCTCCATAAAAGCGGAATATTTCTTGACATAGATAGCTTAGCCATTATGGTGCTTGGACTTGTTGACTATTATACAGTGGAAAACAGCGAATGGGGAAATGAAAGGGAAACCTTGAAGTATGCCGTCAATAATGTACTTTGCGAAATATGCGGAAAGTACGGCAATGTGTATTCTGTATGCAACCTGCCGAATGAATATCTGATTTTGCTCTCTTCCGATGAGGGTATTGATATGCAGGGGCTTTTTGAGGAAATAAAATCAGCAATGCAGCAGTGCTTTCATATTGTGTGCAATTGCGGTTATTGCCGGAGAACCCCGTCTTACAAAAACCTTGAAGCCCTGTACCGACGTGCCAAACTGGCGTGTGATTATTGCTTTGTTTCAGGCAACGGCAAAATGGTTGATTATTCCGGCATAGAGTACAAAGGCAGAGAACAGGATTATCTGTCCGGTATAAAGGAACTGCGCAGTGCCCTTACGCATGATAAAAAAGACAATCTGACATATGTTATACCGAAACTGAGGGTATCATCGGATATGGTCACCTATAAGCAGATATCCGATGTAAAGAATTTTTTTGAAATGTGCTATCTCGAGCTTATCAGACTGGCAGATGACAATGCACTTTCCGACAAGGTCAAGGACAATGTTAATAAATTCCGTAAAATCAAAGACAGTGCCGATCTTGCAGGATACAACAAGTGGCTTTCGGAGAGCATAACAATACTTGCAGAGGCACTTTCCAATACAGGTAAAATCCATAAGGCAAAACAATATATAAGGGAGCATTATAACGAAACTCTCACGCTGCACACTGTTGCAGAGCACATAGGAATAAGCGAGGGGCACCTGAGCCGGCTTTTCCAACAGACAGAGGGATATGGATTTTCTCAGTTTCTTATTATGACCAGAATGAGCGAGGCAAAAAAGCTCCTTGCTACAACTAACCTCAAAATATACGAGGTTGCACAGATGGTGGGTTATCCCAATGTGGGACAGTTTAACAGAATGTTCAAGAAGACGGAGGGGATTTCCCCAAAGGCTTTTATGAAATAGAAAGGCGGAAAAATTATGCGTTCTATTCAGCAAAAGCTTATGTTGTATGTGGTTATAATCGGCGTAATCCCGATGATGTTTTTCACATTCTACTTCTACAATCTGCGGCGGGATACACTGCTTAGCCATCTTGATGCAGAGTCAAAAAATATTCTTGAGCAGCACGACAACAAAATAGCCGCAAAGATAAACAGGATACAGAACACGGTAGATATTTTATTAAATGATGCAGAGCTTCACAGAATTCTTCGTGATTTGGACACGGCAGAAAATGCACATTCCGATATGCAGAATAAACTAAATGACATATACGAAAGGTTTGCCCGGGGAGAAAAGGAAATTTTGTCACTTCTGCTTTTCCCCGTTAACGGAGAAATGTACATCTCCGGTGATGAAACCTACGGTATTGATGCCAGACATTTTCTGTTGCAGTATGACAACAGCAGAATAAATACAGGTCAGCTCACCTGGATGGGTTTAAAGGAGCAGGCCGGAGATTATGGCAGTAATGTTCTGGTAGCCGGAATATCTCTTCGGGACACAACTTACCGGAAGGATGAACGATATATTGCAACGGCGTATGTGGTTTTTGATGATTTTATTTTTTCGAGGCACACCAACTTAGCCAATCCTCCCGAGGATGCTTCGGGAGAGACAGCAGTTTCGGATGACAACGAAAATATTACCATATACGATGAAAATATAAATATGATATACACCATGGGAGACAAGAGTCTTTCGGGAGCATTTTTATCTCTGCAGGATATGAACAGCAGCACCCATTTCGGCAAGAGCACCGATACATATACCTCGGAGTATGACGGGGATAAGTATATGGTATCAATATACACGTCTCCCGTAACAGGATGGAAGCTTGTACGAACATTCAGCTACAGCAGGTACACATCACCGCTAAGAACAATTATATATATGACAATTCTGTTTCTTGCTCTTGTAATGGCAGTCTGGTATGTGGTCAATTGCTTTGTGGTACGGCGGATGACACTTCCCATTCGGGAATTGCTTGATGCAATGATACAGGTAAAAAAGGAAAATTTTGATGTTGAGGTCAAAGTAAGAGAGGGCAAGGACTTTGCGATCATAAGTGAGGGCTTCAACAGTATGGTTCGCTGTGTCAAGGAGCTTTTCCAAAAGGTTCAGGCAGAGGAAAAGAAGCGTAGTGAACAGGATATTCTGCTTTTGCAGTATCAGATGAATCCGCATTTCCTTTACAACACCATTGGAATGATACGGGGACTGGCACTTGTCAACAAACAGCACGAAATAGCAAAAATGCTTCTTGTGCTGAGCCGTTTTTTGAGAAATGCTATACTTACAACTCAGGATATGCTTTTTGTAAGTGAGGAAATGGATAACATCAATGACTATATATATCTTCATCAGATGAGATATTGCAACCAACTGAACTTTAGTATAGAAGCTGACGAAGAATGTGTGGAATACAAAATTCCAAGTATGCTTTGCCAGCCTATTATAGAAAATTCGCTTATGCACGGTCTTCACGACAAGTTTTACAGCGGAGATGTTGCAGAAATAAAAATGAAAATAGAGCAGACAGAGGATATGCTTATTATCAGCATCTATGACAATGGGTGCGGAATTAGTCACGAAAAAATCAATGCTTTGTTTTCTGACGATGTACCCGACACAAAGGTTAAGGCGACAGAAGACCGCAGGCTTCATATAGGGCTGAAAAATACACAAAGAAGAATTCAGCTTCTTTTTGGAGATAAATACGGCGTAAAGGTAGAATCGGAACCCGATAAATATACATTGGTAAGCTTGAAATTGCCAAAGATAAAAAATATACAGAGGAGAGATGAAATTGAAGCCTATAAATCTGAATCCGATAATTGAAGGAATTATAAGCGTAGTAAAAAGCCACGAAATATCCGTAGGTCAGTACTCCAGATGGATATGGCAAAAGGAAGGCGAGGAAAGAGACCTCGGAGTTACCGCATTCGGTTGTGCAGATGCCGCAAACATCCTCTATACTCTCAACAGGCTTCCAAAGGAGGCGTCTGTCAGGGAAAAATGGATTAAAGCTCTGCAGAATCTTCAGGATCCCACAACGGGTATGTTTTATGAGGATACACACCGGCATACTCATGTTACGGCACACTGCACTGCGGCACTGGAGCTTTTTGATGCTTCTCCGCTGCACCCCTATTATGAAATAGAAAAATATCGGGATGCAAATGCAATGTGCGAGCTTCTTGAGAGTCTCGACTGGGTAGGCAAGGAGGGGACAGGTCATATCGGGCCGGCACATTACAGCAGCTTTGTCAATACCCGTGCCGTGACGTACGAATGGAGAAGAAAATACTTTGATTGGCTCAACAAAACCTGTGATCCGGAAAACGGATTGTGGCGTAAGGATTACTTTACCGATAGTTCAGTGCCAATGTGGCACCATATGGCTTGCGGCTTCCATTTCCTTTTCACCTACAATCACGCAAGGGAGCCATTCCCGTATCCGGATAAGCTCATTGATACTTGTCTTAAGATGTATGAAACAGGCGATTTGCCCGAGAACTTCGGCAGACGCTTCTACTTTACCGAGGTTGACTGGGTATTCTCGCTTAACAGGAGTTCCCGCCAGACTCCCCACCGTTTCTTTGAGATCAAGGACACACTGTATAAGTTTGCTAAGGAGTACACCGATTATCTGATGACCGTTGACTGGGATAAGGATGACGGAGCCAACGATATGCATATGCTCTTCGGTACAGTATGTTGTCTCAGTGAGCTTCAGCTTGCACTGCCGGGAATGCTTATATCCGAGTTCCCGCTTATGCAGGTGCTGGACCGCAGACCATTTATATAAAAAAAGTAAAAACAGGAAGGAGAAAATAAAATGCAATCACCGGACACAACAACAAAACCTATGACTAAACTTAGTCAGAATGCCTTTATAAGATGTGTAAAAAAGAAGTATGCACTGTACCTTCTTTTATTGCCGACTCTTATCGCGACACTATATTTTTCATATATTCCAATGATCGGTACTGTTATAGCCTTTCAGGACTATGATATATTCGGAGGAATATTTCACAGCGATTGGGTAGGTCTGAAGCACTTCATCAATATTTTTACAGTTCCCGATTTTTCAAAATCCATATTAAACACACTGTATCTTAGTGCACTCAACTTGCTCATTACACAGCCTGCACCTTTGATATTCGCACTTCTTTTAAATGAAATAAGGGTACAGAAGTTCAAAAGAACAATCCAGACAGTGAGCTATCTGCCTCACTTCCTTTCCTACATAGCGGTTATAGGTCTTGCACACTCCATATTCTCAACAACAGGTGTTATAAACGACCTCAGAGTTTCAATTTTCGGAGAAGATACAGAAAGAATTCGTTTTCTTGCAAGTCAGGGCTTCTTCGTACCGCTTATGATGATAATAACCGTATGGAAGTCAGTCGGATGGGCATCCATCATATATCTGGCAGCCATCACCGGTATAGATCCTCAGCTTTATGAGGCAGCTTGTGTTGACGGTGCCGGAAGATTTAAGCAATGCCTTCACATCACAGTTCCCAGCGTACTGCCTACAGCAATTATGATATTTATAATTCAGATAGGACACGTATTCGGAGATAACTTTGACCTTGTTTACGGTCTGCAAAATCCATTTATAGAGTTTGAAACGATATCTACTATAGTATATAAGCACGGTATCAAAAACGGTAACTACTCTGCATCGGCAGCTCTTGGCTTATTCCAGGGACTTGCAGGTCTGTTGCTCGTAACAATTGCAAACAAGGCATCCAAGAAAATCAACGATGTAGCTTTGTGGTAAGGAGGTAATTATGAATCACGAAAGCGTCAGCTATAAAGTATTTAAAGTATGTAACTACATTTTTATGTGCATAATTTTTGTTATATGCATATTTCCGTATCTCAATGTTCTGGCTAAGGCATTAAATGACGGTAATGATACAATGCGCGGAGGCATCACCATCTTCCCGCGAGTATTCACCTGGCAGAACTTTTCAACACTTCTCAAGGATACTTCGATGTACAGTGCCGCAGTTGTTACCGTAGTTCGTGTAATTATGGGTACGGTTCTCGGTCTGTCACTGCAGTTTGCCGCAGGCTATGCTTTAAGCCACGAGGATTTGGTCGGCAGAAAGAAGTTTATGCTCTTTATAATCATTCCTTCTTTTATAAGCGGCGGAACAATTCCTACATATATATTATTCAGTGCAAGCGGACTATTGGATAACTTCCTTGTGTACATTCTTCCTGCAGTTATGAGCTACTACAATGTAATAGTTATCCGTTCGTACATAGAAAGCTCAGTTCCCAAAAGCCTTGGCGAGGCGGCATCTCTTGAGGGTGCAGGAGAGCTCAGAATACTCTGGAGCATAGTTCTTCCTCTGTGTAAGCCTATTCTTGCAACAGTTGCACTGTGGATAGCAGTCGGCCATTGGAATGACTGGTCAACCACAATGTACTATATTACAGACGAAAGACTCTTTACTCTTCAGTACAAGCTTATGGAGGTTATCAAGGAAAGCGAGCGTATTCAGAATCTTCTGAGAGAAGCTCAGGCAGCCGGAACAGCAGCAGAAATAAATGTAAGAACAACACCGGATGCACTCATTTCCGCACAGGTTATTATAACTACAGTTCCGATTATACTTGTATATCCCTGGCTCCAGAAATACTTTGTTAAGGGTGTAACTCTCGGCTCTGTAAAATAAGGTTATTATGAATCTCAATAGGTTCATTGTAATAAATAAAAAAATGGAGGTATATGAAATGAAAAAAATCCTATCTTTACTGCTTGTTGCAGTACTTATGCTTTCTCTTTTTGCCGGATGCGGCGAGAAAGAAGCAGAAACCTACGGCGAAGGCGGAACACCTGCTAACCTTCTGGCAGATAAAGTATCCGACTCGTCAGAGCTTCCTGACTGGACAGGTAAGAAGCTTGAAGTTACAATGTGGCACGGCTCAGGTTCTTCCAGCCCCAAGCGTGGCAAGAAGGCTACAGAAGATGTCGTAACACCGGAAATTTTCCGTGTAACAGGAGTTAAGCTCGCAAGTGATTCCTTTGATAACGGTGACGAATCAATGGAAGGTAAGCTTGCAAAACTTGCTGCAAGCAAAAAATGGCCCGAACTTCTCGAAGAACCGGAAAACTCCGTTCTCGAAAAGCTTATCGAAAAAGACCTGGTTTGGGATCTTACAGAATATATTCCCAAATATATGCCGCACCTTCAGGCACTTATAGACCTTGGCGGCGACAAGCCTTTCTTCAAGAGTCCCAGAGAAGACGGAAAGATATACTGGTTCCAGATGAGCCCCGGATTCTACTATATGTATCCCGATATGGATATTAAGGAAAGAAGCCGTGTAGAAGATATTTCATCTCCTTACACAGTTGTTCATGTTCGTGACGATATATTAAAGATGATTTATCCCGATGCTCTCACTCAGGATGATTTAGAGGCAATATATGCTAAAAACGGTTCATTTACAGAGGAAGAAATTCTTGACTGTGCATTTGAATCCGAAGAAGAATTCTATGATTTCCTCTACAAAGTAAAGAAGCTTGGTATAAAGACCAACAAGAGAGAGGTATATCCCACATATGCTGCAGACGGTACAGACAACTGGATGCTTATGACAACTCTTATGGGAGCTCTTTCCGGCAGATACACAGGCGGCTACGGCGGTGCTAACTACTTCACATATTATGACAAGGACACAAAGAGCATAGAATATATGTTCAAACAGGACGAATTCAAGAATCAGGTTAAAAAATGGTCCGAAATGGTAAGAGAAGATGTTGTATCTCTTGACTCACTTCTTGATACCCGTGCTGCATTTGAGGAAAAGGTTGCAAGCGGACAGTATGCAGTTCTTTACGGCAGTAACATTCCCGGTATATACACCATAAACGACCAGGGCAACCCCTACAAGTACAGAAGAGTATATATCAAAGTACCCTTCAATAACAAAAAGTATCTCGCAGCAGGCGGTGCTGCAAACGGCTATCGTTATGCTATTATGAAGCCAAACGTTTCCGAAGAGGATCTTATTCAGATACTTCAGTACTTTGACTTTATGCTTACAGATGTAGGAAGCAAGCTCCACTATTGGGGACCCAAGTCCGCAGGACTCTTTACAGAAGATGACAACGGCGTACGTACTTATGTTGATAAAGAGCTTGAGGAATGTATGCTCTACGATGTAGCAAACGAAAAGGACCTTTACTATGGTATCAACAATACACAGTTCCCCGGATATCAGGCACCCAGAACAAAGCATCATCCCAAGATGACCTGTGAGCTCGATCCTTCCAGACTGCCGTTTACAAAGACCTACAACCCCGGTTTGTATATGGAAGTAAAGCGTGACGGCGTAATGAGTGACTCCATAACCAACTTCAACAAGTTTGGTCTTGAAGAAGTAAATAAATTCTGGAATGCGAGAACAGTATTTGAAAACGCACTTACAAAGACTCTTACAGCAAAGAGCGACAAGGAATTTGAAAAGCTCTATGACAAGGTAATAGAAACTGCAGATATGAACGGACTTACCGATAAATATCGCAAAGAGCTTACCGATGTCTTTGTAAATGTAATTAACGCAGACTACAAGCACAATCTTAAATAAACAAAAAAGGAGAGAAGCCTGTGAAGAAAAAAATATTATCTTTACTGCTTTCGGTAGTTATGGTACTTGGTGCTTCTCCCGCACTTGCCGGATATGTTACGGCTTATCTTACACTTGGTTACTGGCCCGGTGAAACTCACAGGACAATAACCGCAGATAAGCTCATAGATTCCGACGGTGCTACGGTAAGCGGAGATTCAGTTACAATACCTGCCGGCGGAAGTGCAACCTGGGGATTCTACATTCCCTACGGTTCAAGAAGCGTAACAATCAACCACGAGGGCTCGGCAAACATAGTTCTTTCCAGTGATGGCAACGAATATGAATTTGCTCTGAGCGAAGGCAACAATGTTCTCGTTTTCGGTACTGCTCTCGGCAGACCTGCACAGAGCAGAACATGGGAGCCTGACTACCTTGTTGGTTACAGCAAAGAATTTGTTGAACATGAGGGCGAAAAGGAGATAACAATAACAGCAGACAAAGAGATTACAATTAAATCTCTTGTGTTTGAAAAAGAAAAGCTCCCCGGACCTACTCCCGTAAGCGGATCAGGCGGAACACTTGTTGACCACATAGTTGTTCCCGATATATCCGATTACGACAGAGAAACGCTTACAACAACTCTTATCGATATAAATGCCAATATTATAGTTACAAACGGCGGAAGACGTTATGTTGATAACAACAATACGGAGATGACACCATACAACTATAACGGCACTATATATCTTCCCGTAAACACACTTGCCAAAGCGCTTGAATACTATCACGAAGAGGATTCCTCAAAGGGATATGTGCTTATGCGCAGTGACAGTCACGAGGTTGCTCTCGTTGACGGCAAATGTACAGTAAGAGAGGGAATCGGCGACGAGAAACCCGCTCCCGACAATGTCATACTTTATTTAAACGGTGAGGCTATGGCAGGAGTTCGGTATTTTGCAGAGCTTGCCGGAAAAACAGTTGACTTTAAGGATGGCATCATTGTAATAGACAACAAGTACACTGTAAAGGACATTATTGAGGACAAGGATTTCTTCAGCTATGTGTCCAACAAGTTTGCCGGCTTCAGAACCGAAAAGAAACACGGTACAACCTACTATGTTTCCCAGGAGGCAAATGCCAGCGACTCCAATGCAGGTAACAAGCTTGCTCCGTTCAGAACTCTTTCCAGAGCTGCTGAGGTAGCAAATGCAGGTGACACAGTAATTGTCCGCGGGGGCGTGTACAGAGAAACACTTACACCCAAAAACAGCGGTACACCGGCAGCACCCATTACTTTCCGTGCAGCAGAGAACGAAGAGGTAACAATATCTGCAACAGAGCTTCTCGGAAAGCCCATAAAGTCCGATGAGAAGCATCACAGCGGTCACGATATATATATGGCAGGTATGCCGGAAACATTGGGACTTGGCAGAGACCAGGTATTCATAGACGGCGAAATGATGACTCAGGCGGTATATCCAAACGGACCTAACCTCCTTACCGACGGCGAAATGAGCAATGCTTGGCCGGTACGCGGTAACATCTACAAGTTTGCCGGAGATTCTACAACCTTCAAGAGTGATACCCTCCTTAACCAGAAGGAAGCGGATTACTGGAAGGGTGCTATGTGGCTCGGTTGCTTTGGTAACAACTATGCACACATAAGCGGTGTTGTAGAATCCAGCTCCTATGGTGAGCTCAAGATGGATAAGAAGTACAACCCCAGATGGTGGTGGTGGAGTAACTTCTATACCACACCTCTTAGCGGTAACTCACTTAACTTCGGATGTCTCATAGGACACGAAAATGCTCTTGATATGCCCGGAGAGTGGGTAAGAACCACCGGCAATCAGCTTCGTATAATACTTCCTGAGGGTACAAACCCCAACACAGTACAGCTTGAAGCAAAGAGAAGACAGCTTGTAATAGACTTAAGAGGCAAAAAGCACATTAATATAGAAGGCTTCAATACCATAGGCGGCAGCGTTAACATGGGCGACAGCGAAATGTGTATGCTTAGCGGTATGGATATGAAGTATATTACACACTATGTATTAAGTGCAGACCAGAGAAGAGGCTATATAGACTTCCCCTATGACGGACACAACGAGAACGGTGCTCCTGTCCGCGGTGAAGTTGGTATATACATCTCCGGTAAGGACAACATAGTTGTTAATTCTCTTGTAGACCACTCTGCAGGTGCTGCATTCTACCTCACAGGTACAGGAACATACATTGAGAATAACGAACTCAAGGATTGCGGTTACACCTCTGCATATGTATCCGGTATTCACTGCGATACACTCACCTGGCAGAAGGCAGGTCACCCAAGAGGCGGATACGCAATATACAACAATACAATCTACAACCTCGGTCGTTCTGCCATAGACTTCTGCCGTTCCGAAGAAGCAGGCAAGGGCGGCGATCAGTACAATGCTATCTGGCTTCCTAACGAAATTGCATACAACGATATCCACGACACAGCAATGTTTACAAACGACGGTGGTTCCATCTATGCAAACGGTGTTGTACTCGGTATTGACGAAAAGATGTCCAGCCTCCACCACAACTATGTATACCAGACCAAAGCAGATGAAGCTGCATACAGATTTGGTATATATTGGGACGGTGCTGCACACGGCTGCGATACCTACAGCAACATTATATTCTCCAAAGAAGCAGAAGGCGGCTTCACATCAGCACTTATCAACCGTCACACAATCCTGAACGGTGGTGCGGATTCAACAGCAAGAGTATACAACAATATGATGCTCGGTTATGTGGGTGTAGGTCTTGACGGACTGGAAGAGCACCACTATCCGGAAGAAAAGATGTTCCACGCAGGTACCTTCAGTGAGAGAGGCGATACACTTAACTATAATCGTCTCAAAAACGGAAGTGCCGAGCTTAAGTATCCCGCAACCGAGGCAGTTCTTTCCGACTCTTCAATGGTACGCGGAAGCGACGGCTATGTGGAATATACAGAGAACGGTCAGTATGTACTCTTTGAAAATGTAGACTTTGGTTCAGGTGCAAACGAGCTTGAACTTTTCCTCAGAGGTAATTGGAACTGGAGTAACGACGATATGTCAATATATATCGGAAAGACCAAGTCCACTGCCAAGAAGTACACAATGAAGGCTTCCATAGAGTCATACTTTGATGACATAACAAATACCCACGGTATTATGATAGAAAAGACAAGCGGACTCCAGAATGTCTGGGTACAGGCAGACAAACTCCATTCCGTAAAAATCGGCGGTGTGTCTGTATGGAATCACCCCAACGGTCACAGAAAAGACGAGTATACTTTGCATAAGTATATAATTGACCGTGACGAAGTTAAGGGCTCCGGAAACGGAAGCTATATGGACTTCCTCACAGTAAACGATGCCGGCGGCGGTATCTGGCCTCTGTCACCCTCTGTTAAGTCCGTATGGTCAGGTTGCTCAGCAATCTATAAGGACTGTGTGGTAACAGAAGATTCAAGATACTTTACAATGGCAGCTGCTGCCCGTGACCACTACAACGGACAGATAGTGGAAGTATTCATAAATGATGAAAAGACACCAATCTGTACATGGACAGTACGCAATCTCATATTCAACGACCTGCAGACTCCCTATGCAATACCCTTTGATAACGGCAGAGTCCTCAAGGCAGGAACATATGATATTACACTCAAATTCTCCGGTACATACGGTCAGGGCTCCAGCAAGACATCCAATGCAAACTTCTTTGGATTCTTAAAGGATAACAACGGCTCAGATGAGTATGTATACAAGAACGAAGCCGGACGCTACTGGAAGGAAGGCAGCACAGCCAATGCTGACAGAGAATTCTATCCTCTCAAGGATCCCAGAGCAGGCAGAGAGTTCAAATTTGTACTTAGTAACACCATGCCCGGTTCCACAGTTGCATACGACAAGGCAATTGCAGTGGAAGACAGCACACGCTTTGTTATCAACTATATGGCAGAGGAGGGCTTTGCAGGACAGACTGTAACAGTTCGTTTTGATGATCCAAACTCTGAGCCTCTTGCAACCATAACAACAGAGGAAACCGGCACAAACAACTTTGTAACAGCACAGGCAACACTTTCCAAACCCGTCAGCGCCGGAGAGCATAAGGTATATATTACCTTCGGCGGCGAGAACGGCTCCGAACAGACCTGCAGACTTGCATGGTTTGGATTCGGAAAGTAAGTATACCCCCCCTATGCGGTTCTCTTGCAAAACAACCATATAAATTCCATATATAATGACACTCCACTGCAATGAGAACCGCATAAACTTCAAATTTTAAAATAAAGAAAGGAGAATTTGATGAAAAAGATAATAAGTACATTGCTTATTTTGGCAATTATGTCATCATTTGCAATTATATCAAGTGCCGATACCATGCCCGAACTGATTTTTGATATGGATTTGTCCGGATGTTCAGAAGGCTCTATCAATGTCAGTGACGCAAGCGGAAACAGCAGCATAACAAGTGTTGCTCCCCCATCGGCAGCCCGTACTCCGGGATTTGGTATGACAGAGCAGGGTACACCTTATCTTATATTTGACACAGCCGGAAACACAACAGCAAAGGCTTCGTCAATTGATGTCAGATTCAGTGACCTTACCGTTCCCGATAAGGATGAACTTACATTTGAAGCATGGATATGCGATGTAAACAGTGATAACAGAAAAGATAAATATGTATGGAGCTTTGGTCAGAAGGCAGGTTCCGTTGTGGATCTGGATGCACGTCTCAAACTCATAGGCGAAGATACCTATATGACCTTCAATACATATAAAATCAGTAACTCGGTTACAAAAACCTATACAGCAAACGAAACCGGATTAAACCAGTACAGAGGACAGTGGATGCATCTTGCAGTAACAGTTGACTGGTCCAAAATGGAAAATTCCACTCTGTACAAGTGCGAAGTTAACTTCTATATAAACGGTACTCACGTTAAAACAATGACTCAGGACAGCATAACCCGTTTAAAGTACAACCAGAGTTATTCTTATGCAGTTCTTTCCATCGGTAACAGTGCAAACAGTGATGCTTGGAGTGCAGATGCAACCTTCCCCGGTTATATAGCAGATTTCAAGCTCTATGACGGACTTCTTACTGCTAAGCAGATTAACGATGAATACCTTGCAGAGGGAAGCGGATACATTGATCCCGTTTCTGCACAGCACACATTATCCGACTACAAGTACGGAGACAAGACTTTTGATATATCCTTCGACGGTGATATCAAAACCGATACCCTCGGCAATGCTTTTGTTAAGGACAGCGATGGCAATACACTCCAGACAGAATTTCTGAGTTATGACGAGGATACAATGACAGCAACATATAACCTCAATGAGTACCCCAAACCCGGTGCAGAATACATTGTGTCTGTAGAGGGTATCAGGGATGGTACAGGCTTCCTGCTTAAGGATGCAGAGCTTAGTGCAACAATTGAGGACTACCGCACAGAGATTGCTATGCCGGCAGAGGTTGTATACCGTGATGCTGATGGCGAAGTGACAACAGATGCGGACAAAATGGTTACAATGGATGTATCTGCCTCTGTAGAGAGCAAAGGCACAGAACCCCTTGATTTCTATATCAGTGTAATTACCTGTGATTCGGAAAACCGTGCACTTTCGATGAAGGTTTCCGAAGCAGTAAGTACCCAGGATAACCCGAATGCAGTAGTGCAGATTACCGATTTGCCCATTGTAAAGGACAGTACTCTGACATATGCAATCTGGTGCAGTGCAGAGGATGGACGCTCCTGGCCGGTAACACCGGTTACAGCACTTGACTAAGGAGGATGGCAACTATGAAAAGAAAAATAATAGCATTTTTAGTTCTTGCAGCTATGCTGTCATCTTGTCTTGGTATAGCAATGCCAACCTTTGCAGCAGCAAACAAGGACCCCTATTCAACAGTTTATGCTGTGGACTATGACCCAAAGCTTAGTTCACTTGCCGCAAGTCCCGAAGTTCTGTCAAACAGAGTCGGCGGTATATACAATCACCATCACCTTGCATTCCCCAACCTTGATTTTGGAGAAAAATCACCAACAATCATAGAGCTTGAGGCAGGTGCAAGTGCAGGTTATGCCAATGCGGTTGTTGTACGTATCGACGATCCCAAAAACGGAAAGATTATTGCAGAAGTACCTTTCCAGCAGTTGGGCTTCTCTGTACCTTCAAGAAACAGAGCGGAACTTAACTATGAGATAACAGGTGTTCACACTGTTTATATCACATCAAAGTACAGCACAATGAACTTCTATAACTTCAGATTTATAGCACCCAGGGATGCCGGCTTTGAGTATGATATCTACAGACCTGAATCAGTTTACACAGGTGTTCAGGATTCAGATGTTTCCTCAGCAGCAGAGCTTTTGTGGCAGCTTGGTATTTTCCAGGATGCAAAGGGAACACAGCTTAATGCAAGCTACCCTGTTAACCGTGCAGTGTTTGCCAACGCTGTCTACGGTATATACAAGGAGCGTGAGCCCGGTGCACCTGAGGAAACAGAAGAAACATATGAGACAGGTTTTCCTGATGTGCCGGCGGACAATGTATATGCAGAGGCAATCAGTGTCCTTGCAGAAAACGATGTAATAAAAGGTAATCCCGACGGTATGTTTGTACCCCACCAGTACATAACAGGTATAGATGCAGTAGTAATGCTCGTAAGAATTATGGGCTACGATCAGCTTGCTCAGATATACGGAGGATATCCCAACGGATATATAAAGGCAGCAAGAGAAGCAAAGATAATGAGTGCGGATGTAACATCCGAACCCCTCAGACTTGATTCGGCAATAATGCTCTTGTACAATACGCTGAATGCAAAATATCTTTCTGCAACCGGACTTGAGCTTCCTGAACTTATCAAGTACGAAAAGTCGGAAAGTATTCTGGAAATGTATCGCGGACTAAAGCACGGCGAAGGCAAGCTTGTTGCAACAGCTATGTCCGGAATCACACTTCCCAATTCCGGTCTTCCCGACGACATAGTGCAGATAGACGGCAAGAATTATGATATTGGTACAACCAATGCAAATTCTCTTCTCGGATATGAATGTGAATTTTATTATAAGGACGATTCCGGCAAGCGAGTACTCTATGCCATTGCACCCGCAGGAGGAGTTGAGGTAACCAGAGTTGATTCAACCCGTGCCAACCCCATAGGTATATCTGATACTGAGATTGTATATCTCCCCAATGGTGCCGAAAAAGATGAGATAATCGAGCTTGATTCGGACACATATGTATTCTACAACGGCGTTGTTACAGAAAGCACAGTTACATCTGCCGTAAAATATCCCGAAAACTTTTTGGGACATATGGTAGTTGCAGAGAATAACGATGGCACAACCCTTGTTTATATTGAGGAATATGTGGATTATATTGTAGAATCCACAGGTCCGGACGGACTATCCTTTGTTGCAGCAGATGGCGGCGGTTCTGTAAGCTGGGAAGATGACGATCTTTTCATGCTGCTGGATCCCGATGGTCTGAGTCTTTCTATAAGCGAGGTTGAAACAGGTACACCCATATCTGTGTTTGAATCTGCCAACACCACCGGACGCAAGTTAATAAGAGCTTACAGCTCAACCACAGAGCTTGAAGGTGAGATTACAGAGATTGATGGCGACAGCTATATAATAGACGGTAAGCCTTATACAGCAGCCAATAACATCACTCATCCCCTTTATATCGGTACAGCCGGTACATTTAAGGTCAATGCTTTTGGTGATTTGGTTTATCTTGCAGAGCCTGCAGCCGATGCGTGGTCTATGGGACTTCTCATAGATACCGATTACCTGGGTGACGGTTTCTCGGATTCTGTAGCTATTAAGATAGCCGCCACAGACCTTAAAGAAACTGTTTATACTGTGGCATCATCGGTAACTGCAGACGGTGTTCGTATTAAGTCAGCCAAGGAACTTGTTGACGGTAACGGCGTATTTGCAGGTCTTGGTGCCATAAAGGCAGAAACACTTGTCCGTTACAAACTCAGTACCGCAGGAAACATTATTGCAATAGATACTCCTGAGTTTGCAGCAAGAAATTCTGATGACATATTAAAATGCATTTTTGACGGTACATCAACACAGTATTTCCGTTATTACAGAGGCTCAGGACTTATGTTCTCCACATCCAACAAGCGTAATATGTACTATATGCCCGGTACAACACCTGTGTTAACATACTTTAGCGACGGCAACTATATGAACAACAACTACGGCTACGGACAGGCAAGATATATGATAGATTCTGCCACATACAGCACCTGGGGTAGTATGTACTCCCTGGCAGGCGATGTGGATACACACAAGGTAGATTTCTATGTATGGAAGAACGCTTCCGAATCCGTATGGGCACTCGGACACTTTGTTTATGAATCATCCCGTCAGGGAATGACCAAGGAAGGAGATCCTGTAACCATACTTCGCGGTACCGTTGGCGGAAAGATGCAGAGCTTCAACTACAGCAAGGATCCTTCCCTCGGACTTAGCGAAACATCAACCAGAATTCTTGACAATCTGGAAAAGGGCGATGTTGTTATCCTCACAGTATTCCGTGGAATAGATTGCATATCCAAGGCGGAAATCAGATGTCTCAACAACGGTGCAGCAAGCCGTGAAACATCAACAGGTACAATAACACCCAGAGTAAGCAAGGACAACGGATATGTAAACGAAAACACCAACTACCGTGCAGCCTTTGGTACAATCGTGGAAAAAGGCGATGGCTACATAGCTCTTAAGGTAGGAACAGATGCTACCACAGGCGATGACCTTCTTGAGGTTGTAGCTACCGGAGCTGCGGCAGTTACCTTTGTAGACACTGTGGACTCACCCACATTGAGCGGTCTTAGCAAGATAACCGACAGAAACCTTGCAGTGGGCGACGTTGTTTATGTTTCCATAGATCAGGGTGAATGCAGTAACATAATCGTATTTGACGATGCAGATATATAAAGGGGAGGTGAGAAAATGAAAAGAAAAATTCTGACTGTTTTAATGGCTTTATTGCTCATATCCTGTATGAGCGTATCTGCAGCCACCGTTAAAGTAGAATTTGATGCCGGTGCCAACGGCATTGATGTAAGCGGTACTATCCCCGAGGCAACACAGGGCGGTTCGGATCTGATGCTTGTTATAAAAGACAGTGACGGTAATTACATAACAGCCGCAAGTACAGCGAGTGTATATAGCGGCGGTAGTGTGAGCTACAGCTTTGACAAGATACTGATGTCTACAGAGCTGGATAGCGGAGACTACGATGTAACTGTTTTCGGAAGAGACATTACTTCTCCTGTTACCGGCAGCTTTACCTACACAAATCCCAAGCTTGTGTACAATGCATTAAAGGATTTAATCGAGAATTCTGCTTCTGACAAGAACTGGAAAGAAACTGTAGCTTCCTTCAAAGTCAATGCTACTGCACTCGGTCTTGATACAACCTGCTATGACAGTATTGGTTCCGATGAGGGCAGAGAGGCCTTTGCATCAATTATGCAGACAGTAAGCTACACTCTTCCCGAGGACTTTACAAAGGGAACAGAAATAGCCATAGAGATTAACAAGGCAAAGGAAATGCTCTTTAATGCAGGTGCCGCAGGAACATTTATCGATGCAAGTTCTGCAGCAGATGTAAAGACCTGGTATGACACCTACTATGACAAGCTTGGCTTTGACGACGGTACAGACAAGGGTGCTGTAACCCCCGTTGTCAAGTCCGTACTGGATACCGGTTCATATACTTCCAGAATCATCAAGGCAGAGGGAACACCTTCAATTGATGATATAAAAGCTTATATGTACGAAAATGCACTTCTCTCCGCAATAGAAAAAGAAAAGGCACTTGGCGTACTGGAGCTTCTTCAGGAGTTTGAAACGACCTTCTTCAAGGGAATTAACCTTGACAAATTCAATCGCGGTATTGACGAAATACAGCAGGGCAGTGTGCTTGACAAGATGAGCGGAACCTACTATGATACTTGTGCTCTTGCAGTAAAGGGATTCAATGGTCTTATTGACGACGAACTCTCCAAGGAGGAAGAGGATGACGATGACGACTACCGCGGAGGCGGCGGAACCAGAGGTTCCGGCGGTTCAGTATACTTGCCCTCAACACCAAAGGAAACAGAAACGAAAGCTGTATTTAACGACCTTACTTCTGTAGCTTGGGCTGAGGAAGCCGTAAACTACCTTTATAACAAGGGTATTGTAAACGGAAAAACCTCCGATGCGTTTGCACCTATGGATATGATAACCCGTGCGGAATTTGTCAAAATGATTGTTACCGCTCTGGATGAACTTACAGATAACTACGATGCAGGCTTTGCAGATGTAAGCTCCTCCGATTGGTATGCTCCCTATGTATTGACTGCAAAGGCTCACGGTATTGTAACCGGTGACGAAAACGGATGCTTCAATCCCAACGCACCAATCACCAGAGAGGATATAGCAGTTATTTTGCACCGAACAGTAGAGGCGGGCACAGCAGAGAGCGAGCTTACATTTGGTGATGCAGGCGATGTAAGCGGTTATGCAGTAAATGCCGTAGCATACTTTGCAGAAAACGGCATCATAAACGGTCTGGGTGACGGTAACTTCGGACCCAAGAAAAATGCTTCCCGTGCGGAAGCGGCAGTTATGCTCCATAGGCTTATGACAATACTTATATAAATTTTAATTAAATTTATCAAAATGGAGGAATTAAACCATGAAAAAGGTTTTATCACTTATTTGTGTATTATGTTTATTTATTTCAATCTTCCAGGTTAATTCATTTGCAGCTGCTGGTGTGGATATTGAAAATCCTATCTTTTCTCTTGAGATTTCTAAAATCACACAAAGCGGTTATGACCACGCGGTACTTGGTGACAGTGTAAACGAAGGTGAAAAAACAGATTATTCTGCTGCATTGTCTACCCGTCCGGCATACGGTGAAACATGGAACGGTGTTCCGTATATAGAGTTTGCCAGATTAAATGACAACTACACTGCAGATGCTGTTTTCAACTCTCACGCTGCTGTTACAATTGAGGGTGTAGATGATCCCGACACACCAAAGCACGAAAATATTGCAGATATGGATATAAGAATAGAAATGTGGATACGCCCCTACGGAAACAATGCTAACACCAGCAGTGGTGCTAGAAGTGCATCAAGAATTTTGTCCTTGTATGATAGCGTTGAGGGAACACCCTTTGGTACAACAACTGCATTCTTATTCGGGATATTCCCCGATTCACCTATTCATCCTTGGAATATCGGTGCTGCTGTACACTCCTCTGATGTAAAGGATTATGTAAATTATGTAGCATCATATAATTATACAGACTATGGTGCAATGATACTGGAAGCAAACGAGAGCAACCGTCCCTGGGTTAAACATAAGCTCAACGACGGTGAGTGGGAGCATGTTGTTTTTGCAAGATACGTTTATAACGGATATACATACTGGAGAATGTTCATAAACGGCGAATATGCTGCTCAGAAGTATGCTAAAGTAAGACCTAATAAAATTGAAGACCACAAGGATGCCAAGGGTAACTACCTTAACTACAACTGGCTCCGTTTAGGCGGTACAACCGGAGGAAGATCATTCACCGGTCAGATTGCAGCGGTTAATATTTACCATGGTAATACATCAGGTACTTCTTACTACGATGATGCAAAACTTCTTTACCAAAACAGTCCTTTGAGAGAAAAGCTCCAGAGTGTTAACAAGAGTTCTTCTCTTACCTTAAAAGACGGTGATATGGAAATAACCACCAGATCACTTCTTGCAGAGCGTAATCCCAAGTCTGTTGAGGTAACAGCAACAATAAATGATATGCTTGAGAGCATACCGACAGATGCCATTATGTCAGCTTCCAATCCCCCTGTTTCTGCAATAAAAAAAGCTAGGGCAATAGGCTACGATGAGAACGGCAAGGTTATATGCTCCGCAGACCTTACTACAACTATAAAGAATAGCACAAAAACCACAACCTCTGCAGGAACTCTTGTAGTTCCGGAAGGCAAGAATATAAACGACATCAAGGTGTTCTTCTGGGATGAAGACCTGCGACCCTATGCTGCGGTCGCCTGTCTTCAATGACGATTTGGCACAGCCGGGGGTAAACCGCTTCGGTACATACCAAATGGTTTTGAACTCGCAATCAGGTCTTAGCCCATCTACGCTAATCCCCGATAACATATCGGTTACACAGGGCGAGGACCCGGAGGAAGTGTCGGTAGATAACACAGTTTATCTGCCGGCGCAGAACCTCCTTGTACTTACATTGGAAAAAGGCAAGCTTAGCAATATGTCTTGCTTAGCTAATTTAGGTGAGGATGTACTCCTCACAAACGGCAGCTCCGGAGCTGCACAAATTCCGGGCACTCCCTTCCTCGCATTACCCCATAGCGGATACGGTGCAAGTGCAGTAGCTCTTGAACTTATTGATTCTTCCGGCTCAGCGGTTATCAGTCCTGCCTCCGGTGAGCCATTTACCGCCAGGGTAACTGTTGTAAACACGGCAGACGAGGATATTCCGGGTACATTGTCGGTGTATGTAAAGGATAGCACAGCTTCTCCCGTCATCACCCGAAATGTAACCGCAAAGGCAGGTACAACAGAGGTATTTACTTATAATTCCGGAGGAATAGAGCTGTCTGAGGATGAATTTCTCACGGCATCATTCACTCCCGGAATCCAATAACACACATATTACAGGACCCGGCATAAAATTCTACTTATACCGTCTTATTCCAAACCAAATTAGACCTTAACCATCCTCCGGGTCCTGGAATATTTAACTTTGAAAATAAGGTTTAAGTAATTTAAAATTTATATAAAATGTGGTGATTATCATGAATGACAACAAAATCAAAATTGCAGTAATAGGTATCGGATGCCGTGGCATAGGCCTCCTTCGTTATGTTCTGGATATGCCCGATGTGGAAATCCTTGCAGTGTGCGATGTACGGGACGACAAGCTCGATGACGCCAGAAAGGAATACAACATCAGAAAGCGTGATATGTCAGGAACACTTTTTACAAAGGACTATCACGAGGCACTTGCAATCAAAGAAGTGGTGGCGGTTATCAATGCTACCTCCTGGGCTGCCCATGTTGATGTGGCTATTGCCGCTATGGAAGCCGGCAAGGATGTATCCGTTGAGGTAGGAGGTACCAACACCATAGAAAACTGCTGGAGACTTGTAGATGCCTGTGAGCGTACCGGCAAACAGTGTATGATGCTGGAAAACTGCAACTACGGCAGACGAGAGCTTGCTACTCTCAATATGGCAAGACAGGGTATATTCGGTAAGATAGTTCATGCCACAGGCGGCTATGCCCATGACCTCAGAAGTGAGCTTTCCGACAATATCGCAATGGGCAGAGAACGCATTTTTGACTATATACACAGAAACTGCGAAAACTATCCAACTCACGCTCTCGGCCCCATAGCCAAGGTTCTTAATATCAACAAGGGTAACAGATTTGTTTCCCTCACCTCTATGGCATCCTGTGCGGCAGGACTTGAGCATTATGTTGATACACAGTGCCCCGATGACCATCCTCTCAAAGGTCAGCGTTATACTCAGGGTGATGTTGTTACAACAACCATCAAGTGTGCTCACGGTGAGACAATTGTCCTCACGTTAGATACCACACTTCCCAGAACCTATTCAAGACATTTCGGTGTTCAGGGTACGGAGGGCTTCTACTCCGAGGACGGCAGATATGTTTACCTTGACAAGGATCACAATCACGATATGAATCCTCTCGACCTCTATGGCAACGAGACAGAATATTTTGAAAAATACGAACATCCCATCTGGAAGGAAGACCTCGATAGACAAGAGGACAGAGTTGTAGGTGCCGGCGGTCACGGCAGTATGGACAGATATGTTATCCGTGCATTTTTGGAGAGTGTAAGAGACGGCCATACTCTGCCTATAGACGTGTACGATACTGCGGCATGGATGTGTATCACCGTATTGTCCGAGGAATCCATTGCAAAGGGCGGAGCACCTGTTTGCGTTCCCGATTTTACCCGCGGCAAATGGATGCTTCGTGAGTTTACACCGGAAAACAAGTGGAGCATATAAAAAACGGAGGCATCAGTATGAAGGATAAGATGATTTGGTCAGTACTCATACATCTTGAGATGAGTATGTGGGACAACAACACCCCCGTATTTGATGATAAGGTTTGGGACGAAATCCTGAACGAATGTGTTCAGTCAGGAGTAAATCAGATTGTACTTGACCTTGGAAGAGGCGTAAAATACGGTTCACACCCCGAGCTTGCAAAAGACTGGTCGTGGTCAAGAAACAGAGTAAGAAAAGAAGTAAAGAGATTAAGAGAACTGGGCATAGAGCTTATACCCAAACTCAATTTTTCGGCAACTCACGATATGTGGCTTCTGGACTATGAGCGTATGCTTTCCACTCCCGTGTACTACAGGGTATGCCGTGACCTTATAAGCGAGGTTGCAGAGCTGTTTGACCATCCCCGTTACATACACCTCGGTATGGACGAGGAGGACGCAAAGCACGCTGTATTTTCTCAGCTTGCAGTGTACCGCCACGGAGATCTTCTGTGGCACGACCTGCAGTTTTTGTGCGACTGCGTGCGAGATGCCGGTTCAAAGCCCTGGATATGGGCAGACCACTGCCTCAATGCACCTGCAGAGTTCAAAAAGCGTATGGATTGGGAGGATATTGTATTTTCTCCCTGGATGTACAATTCCATCAAACCGGAGCACAGAACTCCCGTAAGCAGCAGACCTGCATACGTCCGCTACTATGCAAGAGAGCCTTATGCAAGTATGAATATACAGTATGTAGAGGATGATCCGTTTATTGTAAACTTTATAAACAAAATTCCTGAGTTTATAGGCGAGAACTACACTATGGTACCTTGTGTGTCCAGTGTAAACCAGTGTATATACAATGCAGAGGATATGCTTGACTACTTCCGTGCCAATGCATCCTCAGACAGTCTGATAGGCTTTATGACAGCTCCCTGGCTTGCCACTACAGAGGAAAACAAGCAGCGTATTATAAACGATATCCGTTGGTACAAGCAGGCAATAGACAAGGTGTACAACGGCATAGAAACACCGGAAGAGGAAAAGGTTAATATTGCCTATGATACTCTTGCCGTAGAGGTGGTGTACTAGTAGATATGTCTGCAGTTAAATTCGGTGTTGTGGGTGTCAAAAGAGGTATGACATACATTAAGCTTCTAAAGACTCTGGGCGACGTTGCCTGTCTCCACGCAATATGCGATATCAAACCTGCCAATGCCCGTGAGCCTCTTCCCGAGGATGTTAAGATATACGCGGATTATGATGAATTCTTAGACTCCGGAATAGATGCGGTTGCTTTGTGCAATTGCTTTCACGAGCACGCACCTCTGGCGGTCAAAGCACTAAAAAAGAACATCCACGTACTTAGCGAGGGTGCTGCAGCAGCTACTCTTGCCGAATGTGTTGAGCTTTGCCGTACTGCGGAAAAATCCGGAGCAAAATATATGCTCGGTGCAAATGTTCCCTTCAAACGCGGACTCCTTTTTATGAAGGACGAGGTCGAAAAGGGCAGAGTGGGAAATGTGTTTTATGCAGAAGCGGAATATATGCATTTCAACAAATCAGCACCCCCCTGGACAGACGGTGCTGACCACTGGAGAAGAAAAATGCCCGGAACATACTACAATATGCACACCTTGGCACCGCTTATGCATATGACGGGAACCGTACCCCGCAAGGTTACGGCAGTTACCGTTCGTGTAGGAGACAGGTCAAAAACAACAAACAGTCTCATAGACCACGACGGTGCCAAAATTCTGTGCGAAATGGATAATGGTGCAAGGTTTGATTTTACTGCCTGCGCATATTGGGGGCCCACCAGCAAGTGGTTCAGACTAGTTGGAGACAAGGGCGTACTGGAAACAGAGCGTTATGATTCGTCACGTATCCTGTTTGTGGATGCAGACGGCGAATTCATCCCCGATGAACCCAAATCTGCAATAGAAATTTTTGAGCCGGGATATGCCGACCTTAACATAATGCCTCCCGAGGAGCTTGCAAGCTATACCGAGGAACAGATTAAGCTCGGTCACAGCGGAATTGACCTCTGGATGCTTTGTATGTTTATTAAGTACATAAATGGTGAATATGAACCGTTTTTTGACGTGTATCGTGCATCTTCCCTGGCAGCAGCAGGCATACTTGCATGGCGCAGTATACAAAACCGTTCTGTTGAGTATGATATTCCGGATTTCACTTCGGAATCTCAAAGAAGCAGATATGAGGACGATTTTTATTCACCCTTTGCCGATAAAGACAGTAAATATTATGTTTCCGGATATCGTGACGGAAAATCAAAGAAATAATATAAAGGAGAGATTTATTATGAGTACCATTAAAGTAGGCGTTGTAGGCGTAAAACGCGGTATGACCTTTATCAAGCTTTTGCAGACCTTTGGTGATGTTGCCTGTCTGCACGCAATATGTGATAACCACCCCGAATACGCCAAAGAACCATTGCCGGAGGGCGTTAAGGTGTATGGCGATTATGACGAATTTCTTGATTCGGGAATAGATGCAGTAGTACTGTGCAACTTCTTCCACGAGCATGCAGCCTTTGCTATCAAAGCACTGGACAAGAACATCCATGTTCTCTCTGAAACCACAGCAGCTCCCACACTTGGCGAATGTGTCAAGCTCTGCCGTGCAGTAGAAAAATCCAAGGCGAAGTATATGCTCGGTGCAAATGTTCCCTTCAAACGCGGTCTCCAGTTTATGAGAAAAGAGATACAAGAGGGCAAAATCGGTGATGTATTCTATGCAGAAGCAGAATATCTCCACCACAACGACAGTGCACCCGGATGGCCCGACGGTGCTGACCACTGGAGAAGAAAAATGCCCGGTACCTACTACAATATGCATACCCTCGGACCTCTTATGTATATGTCCGATTCTGTTCCCAAAAAGGTCAGTGCCAGCGTAATAAGAGTAGGTGACAGAGCAAAGAGAACAAACAGATTAATCGACCACTGCGGTGCCAAAATTCTGTGCGAAATGGATAACGGTGCAAAATTTGACTTTACCGCCTGTGCTTACTGGGGCCCCACAAGCAAGTGGTTCCGCCTTATAGGTGACAAGGGCGTGCTGGAAACAGAAAGATACACAGAATCCCACGTAGTATTTGTAGGCTCCGGAGAGGAATTTGTTCCCGGTGAGTCTTCCGGTAATATAGAGTTCTTTGATCCCAAATACGAGGATCTCAATATGGCACCCAAGGAAGAATTCGAAACCTTTACCGAGGAACAGATGAAACTCGGTCACAACGGTATCGATTTCTGGCTCACTCTGTATTTCATCAAATACATCAACGGTGAGCACGAGCCGTTCTTCAACGTATACCGTGCAACTGCACTCTCTGCAGCCGGCATACTCGGTTGGAGAAGTATAAAGAACGGAAACCGTGAGTTCGAAATCCCCGATTTCTCCAATGAGGAGGAGAGAAAGAAGTACGAAAACGACTTCTATTCTCCCTTTGCGGATAAGGATAGCGAATACTATGTTTCCGGCTATGTAAATGACTAAGGTGACGATATGAAGCTTTCTATGGATACAGGCTGTATTACCGAAAAACTCGATAATTACACAGCCATAAGAATGATAAAAGAAGCCGGCTTTGATGCTCTTGACTGGTCATTCTATTCATTTATTTCGGATGAGGATGATTTGCTCTCCGGCGATTACACCGCCAAAGCAAAAAAAATAAGAGAGTATATGGATAGTCTCGGCATAGTATGCAATCAGGCACATGCCGAAATGGACTTTACTCACTACGATGCTATGGATATCTCCAACGACCATTACATGAGGATGGTTCGCTCTCTTGAGGTGTCTTCAATACTCGGTGCTCCGAACATTGTTGTTCATCCTGTGGCAAGTGCCTGGGTGGAGAATATAGGCTATCTTGAATTCAGCAAAAAATATATAGAGAGTCTGCTCCCTTGGTGCAGTAAATACGGAGTGTGTATCTGCATCGAAAATATGTTCGGTGTCAAAGACCGCAGAATTGTGGGTATTGATACATACTCTACAACAGATGAGCAGATAGCCTTTGTAAAAAGCTTTGATTCCGAGTATGTAAAGGCATGCTTTGACACAGGACATTGTCTTGTTGTCGGTAAGGAAAAACCTGAGGACGCCATAAGAAAATTCAGTCCCGATGTTCTTTCTTGCCTTCATATACACGACAACAACGGCTACACAGACGGCCACACAGTACCGTATCTTGGTAACATAAATTGGGATAATGTGGCTTCGGCACTTGTGGATATAGGCTACAAGGGAGACTTCACACTGGAGGCCTCCACCTTCTATTACAATATGCCGACAGAACTTTTTGCTCCTGCTCTCCGGCTTGCAGAAGCTACAGGAAGATGTATTATGAAAAGTATTTCAAAAGAGCAGGGTATTAATACAAAGGAGTTGTAACCAAATGAACTATGCAAATAAAGAGGAATTACTCCGCAAACTTGCAGAAAAAATAATCAGAAACACAGAGGAAATAGGCGATAATCTTGCTGAATATCCCGAGGTTTCTGACGGAAAATATTTTGCCGACAAGGATAAGGGACTTGGACTTTATCACATATTTAACTGGACTCAGTCCTTCTATACCGGACTTGCATACTGGGCATACAGAGTATCTGGCAAGGATATGCTATTAAAGTGGCTCTACAGCTACTATGGCCAGTACTATGACAAGGTGTTTACAAACCCTATGGATACAATGCACGACCTGGGATTTTTGTACACTCCGTATGCCGTAGCCTTGTACAAGCTTACCGGTGATCCCAATATGAAGGCTATCGGCCTCAAGGCTGCCGATGAGCTTGCCAAACGATATATACCTGCCGGACGCTTTATAAGTGCATGGGGCAGAATGGATGGAACAATTCCTGAATATGTTTCCGAAGAACTGAGAGAAAATGTGTTCTTCAATCCGGAAAACCGCGGACGTGTAATTGTGGATTGTATGATGAATCTTCCGCTTTTGTTCTGGGCATGGGAGACAACAGGACATCCGTACTATAAGGACATAGCAGAAAGCCACATACAGACGGTTCTTAATAACTTCATTCGTGAGGATGACTCTCTGTGTCATGCCTTTGTGTTCAATCCGGACAACGGTGAAATTGTAACCGAGTCAAACAGCTGCGGCTTTGCCAACGGCTCCCACTGGGCTCGAGGCACCGGATGGGCGGTTTACGGCTTTGCTATTGCATATTCATACACAGGCAATAAACGCTATCTGGATACTTCCATCCGCTTATTCGAAAAATTTATTTCCGAATGTGGGGACAAAATACCCGTATGGGATTTCCGTCTGCCGGAAACCGAGGAACCCAATCTCGATACATCTGCAAGTGCAGTTATGCTCTGTGCGGCACTTACCATACTTGAGCATACCGAGCACGAAGGTATACGAAAGTTTATGGATGTTCAGGAAGCTCTGCTTATGGATTACATAGACCTTTCCGAAGATAACAACGGACTTCTTAAAGAGCAGAACGGCAGAAAAGTTTATACATCATACGGAGATTACTATCTTGTTGAGTATCTGTGTATGAAGTATTGTGATATGAAGAGAATCTGGTAAATATGGGAATATAAAAAAAGTCCG
>JAZPXS010000019.1:0-13306 GCA_045543775.1 Clostridia bacterium | reverse complement strand
TGCATAGAAGTTGATAGACTTCGAAGAGTGGTAGATTTTATATCTGCAATTTGAGTGGTACCGCGGGTTATTACAACTCGTCTCAAAGTTATCTTTGAGACGGGTTTTTTGTTTTTTAAAAAGAAATTCAAAAATATGCAGAAAGGAAAAAGATAATATGAATTCAATTTTCAATTCTCTTGTACTGATTATATATATTATTACCGGCATAATTATTATTGGTTATGCTTATTTGTATATAATCATTTTGCGGGCGAGCGGGAAAATTGAAGCAAATTCATCATAATTTTTTGCTATAAAATTGTTTCATATTTCTTCCTCGCTTGCAACAAAACGCAGGCGGGGATTTTTTATTTTTAAACTAATATAATTGTGAGTTGGGAGATGTTTTTATGATGACACTTGACAAAATTTTTCAGGCTTCCGTTGTCCTGAAGGATATCGTAAGAAGCACGCCGATAGTCAGCACATCAGGTATTACTGATAACTGCGAGCTTTTTCTGAAACCCGAAAATCTGCAATACACAGGTTCATTCAAGCTAAGAGGTTCCGGATATAAAATTGCTAATCTCTCGGAAGAAGAAAAGGCAAAGGGCGTTATAGCCTGCTCTGCCGGAAATCACGCACAGGGTGTTGCACTTGCCGCATCAAAATGCGGGATTAAATCACTTATCTGCCTGCCGGACAGTGCCCCTATTTCAAAGGTTGAAGCAACAAAGGGCTACGGTGCAGAGGTTTGTCTGGTTAACGGCTGCTATGATGATGCTTATGCAAAGGCACTTGAGCTTAAAGATGAAATGGGGTATACATTTGTTCATCCCTTTGATGATGAGGATGTAATCGCAGGTCAGGGCACTGTCGGACTTGAAATTGTAAATGAATTTGCAGATGTGGATGCGGTCATCGTTCCAATAGGAGGAGGCGGTCTTATTTCGGGTGTGGCTTATGCAATTAAAGCACTAAAGCCGTCAATAAAGGTTTACGGAGTTCAGGCACAGGGGGCACCGAGTATGTACAACTCCATAAAGTGCGGAAGCATTGAATGTTTAAAATCCGTTTCCACTATTGCAGACGGTATTGCGGTTAAACAACCGGGCGTGCATACATACGAGCTAATAAAAGAATATGTTGACGATATAGCATTGGTCACAGATGATGAAATTTCTTCTGCGATACTTACTTTAATCGAAAAACAGAAAATGATTGCAGAGGGTGCCGGAGCTGTATCGGTTGCGGCGGCAATGTTCAATAAATTCCCGATTCAGGGAAAAAAGGTTGTAAGTCTTGTTTCGGGCGGTAATATTGATGTTTCTATCCTTTCAAGAGTAATTGAAAGAGGTCTTATGAAGTCGGGCAGAGAGACCAGCTTACTGATTGAGCTGATTGACAAACCCGGACAGCTTAAAGATGTATCGAGGATTATTGCCGATCTTGGCGGCAATGTAACGAGCGTACACCACGAAAGAAACGGTGCAACATCGGAAGTGAACGGCTGTTATCTCAGAATTGATATGGAAACAAGAAACTATGAGCACGTTCAGCAAATTACAAAAGCCCTCAAAAATGAAGGGTTTAAATTAGTTAAATGACAGAGGAAATAAAGTTAAACAGAAAATAAATTTTAAGGAAGGAGAAATAATTAAACCCCCTTAAAGATGGTTTTAGTTATACGTGATGGATATGCTTCTTTCAGGTTCAGATATCATAGTAAAAACTTTAATAGAGCAGGGTTGTGACACAGCCTTCGGATATTCGGGCGGTCAGATTCTGAATGTTTATGACAGTCTTTACAAATATCAAAATGAAATAAATCATATACTTACCGCTCACGAACAGGGTGCGGCACACGCAGCAGACGGCTATGCAAGAACAACGGGAAAAGTCGGTGTAGTAATTTCCACATCAGGTCCCGGTGCAACCAATCTGGTTACAGGTATTGCAACTGCGTATCTTGACTCTGTTCCGATGGTTGCTATTTGCGGAAATGTACCTACAACCCAAATCGGTACAGACAGTTTTCAGGAAATCGACATCACAGGCGTAACGCTTCCCATTACCAAGCACAATTATTTTGTAGGCTCGGTGGAAGACCTGGCTGATACTATCCGTGAAGCTTTCCGGCTTGCAAAATCCGGCAGACCGGGTCCGGTGCTCATTGATGTACCAAAGGATGTTCAGATTGCCAAGTGTGAATATGAGGAAAAAGCCCCTGTAGAAAAGGAGAAAGCCTTTGCCGCAAAAGATGTACGCATCGCAGAAGCCGCAGAAATCATTAATTCTGCAAAACGCCCGTTTGTTTATTTTGGAGGCGGTGTGATTACATCCGATGCACAAGTGGAAATGCTTGCCCTTGCAGAAAAGATTGATGCACCTATTGGGTGTTCCTTAATGGGACTTTCAGCTATCCCGACTGACCATCCGAGATTTCTTGGTATGCAGGGTATGCACGGACACTTTGCATCTTCAATGTCAATGCATAATGCAGATGTAATTCTTTCTCTTGGAGTACGCTTCAATGACCGTGTTACAGGCAACCGCCTCAAATTTGCTTTGGGTGCAAAGATTGTTCATATTGATGTGGATGGTTCGGAACTTAACAAAACCGTCAATTCAGTATGCGGACTTCGCGGTGATGTTAAACTTACCCTCCAAAAGCTTCTTCCTCTTCTGAGAGAGGATAAAAAAGAAGAATGGATGAAAAAAGTCAACGCTTTTCGCTGTGAAGAAGAAACTTATCTCGATAACCGCGAAGGACTAACCCCCCGCAGAGCAATACTTACACTAAATAAACATCTGGGAGAAAGCACAGCAGTATGTACCGATGTAGGTCAGCATCAGATGTGGTCAGCACAAAGTCTTAATTTCAAAACCTCTCGCCGTCTTGCTTCAAGCGGCGGCCTTGGTACAATGGGCTATGGCTTTGGTGCGGCAATCGGTGCGGCATACGGAACCGGTGAACGCAGTGTACTTATAACGGGAGACGGAAGCTTTGGAATGAATCTGAATGAGCTTGCAACCGCCGTAAGATATAATGTTCCTGTGGTAGTCGTTATAATGAATAATGGAGTTCTCGGAATGGTCAGACAGTGGCAGACACTGTTTTACGATAAACATTATTCCAATTCTGTACTGCAGAGGAAAACTGATTTTCCCGCTTTTGCCCGTTCCTTTGGTGCTGACGGCGAAGCAGTTACAACCCCCGAGGAGTTGGATGAGGCACTTAACAAAGCTTTCAAAACAGAAGGCCCCTATGTCATAGATTGCAAAATTGACAAGGATGAATTTGTCCTTCCTATGCTTCCTCCGGGCGGAAGTATGGATGATATTATTACAAAACTGGAGGTGGAGTTATGAACAGATATACACTGGCTGTTCTTGTGCGGAATCAGTTTGGAGTTCTAAACCGTCTTACAAGTATGTTCCGACGAAGACAGTTTAACATAAGCTCTATTACTGCAAGTGAGACCGAATCCGGTGAGTATTCGCGTATTACTTTCAGCTTTGACGGGGAGGAAAACGGAAAACAGCAGCTTATCAATCAGCTGTACAAATTACCTGATGTTTGCTCTATCAAAGAACTATCGCCGGATAATTCCTTGAGCTGTGAGCTTATGCTTATCAAACTTAAAAATGAGCTTTCTTCCCGTGATGACATTCGTGCAGCAGCCGAGGCTTTCAAGGCAGAAACAATTGACTACACCAAAGATTCTATTGTACTTCGTGTTATCGGAGACAGTACAAAGATGGATGATTTTATTTCCCTTATGCGGGATTTTACAATTTTGGAAATCTGCCGTACCGGTACGGCATCAATAGAAAAAGGCAGTGCTTTGCTGCGTCAAAACTTAAATTTATAAATAGAAAGAGGTAATAAAAATGGCAAACAAAATTTTTTATCAGCAGGATTGTGATTTGGAGAAATTATCAGGAAAAACCGTTGCGATTATCGGATACGGTTCACAGGGACACGCTCACGCACTTAACTTAAAGGACAGCGGTGTAGATGTTATCGTAGGTCTTTACGAAGGCTCAAAAAGCTGGGCAAAGGCAGAAGCACAGGGACTAAAGGTTATGACGGCGGCAGATGCGGCAAGAAATGCCGATATCATTATGATTCTCATCAACGACGAAAAGCAGGCTAAACTTTATAAAGAGAGTATTGAGCCGAACCTTACCGAGGGTAAGACACTTGCATTTGCTCACGGCTTTAACATCCATTTCGGCTGCATCAATCCTCCCGAAAATGTAAATGTAATTATGATTGCTCCAAAAGGCCCCGGTCATACTGTTCGCAGTGAATATCAGGCAGGAAAAGGTGTTCCGTGCCTTATCGCAGTACAGCAGGATGCAACAGGCGATGCCTGGGATTTAGGACTTGCTTATGCACTCGGCATCGGCGGTGCAAGAGCAGGGGTACTTGAAACAACCTTCAGAACCGAAACAGAAACCGACCTTTTTGGTGAGCAAGCGGTTCTTTGCGGAGGTGTTTGTGCTCTTATGCAGGCAGGTTATGAAACCTTGACCGAGGCAGGCTATGATCCGAGAAATGCATATTTTGAATGTATCCACGAAATGAAACTTATTGTAGACCTTATCTACCAAAGCGGATTTGAAGGTATGAGATATTCTATATCAAATACCGCAGAATACGGTGACTATGTAACAGGACCTAAAATCATTACAGAAGATACAAAAAAAGCTATGAAAAAAATCCTCTCCGATATTCAGGACGGAACCTTTGCAAAAGAATTTTTGCTTGATATGTCAGATGCCGGCAGCGAGGTTCACTTCAAGGCTATGCGTAAGCTTGCAAAAGAACACCCCTCAGAAAAAGTGGGTGCAGATATTCGTAAGCTTTACAGCTGGAGTGATGAGGATAAACTTATCAATAACTAACGGAGGGGTTTGTTATGTCAAAAGAAAATGTTACAGAGGGCGTTCAAAACGCCCCTCACCGCAGTTTGTTTCACGCATTGGGACTTACTGAGGAAGAACAAAAAAGACCGCTTATCGGCATTGTAAGTTCATATAACGAAATTGTTCCCGGACATATGAATATTGATAAAATTGCAGATGCAGTAAAGCTCGGCGTTGCAATGGCAGGGGGAACACCTGTTGTATTCCCCGCAATTGCGGTTTGTGATGGTATTGCTATGGGACACAAGGGAATGAAATATTCCCTTGTTACCCGAGACCTCATTGCCGACTCTACCGAAGCTATGACACTGGCTCACGGTTTTGATGCTCTTGTTATGGTGCCAAACTGTGATAAAAATGTTCCGGGACTTCTTATGGCAGCAGCACGGACAAATATCCCGACGGTATTTGTAAGCGGAGGCCCTATGCTTGCAGGGAAAATTGACGGATGCAAAACAAGTTTATCGAGTATGTTTGAAGCGGTAGGGGCATACAATGCAGGAAAATTAAGCGATGAAAAACTGAAAGAGTATGAGTGCAAAACTTGTCCGACTTGCGGTTCGTGCTCAGGTATGTACACAGCAAATTCTATGAACTGTCTTACAGAGGCACTTGGTATGGGACTTCGTGGAAACGGAACAATTCCTGCGGTATATTCCAAGAGAATTGAACTTGCAAAACATGCCGGGTTTGCTATTATGGAGCTTGTAAAAAAGAACATCCGTCCACGGGATATTATGACAAAGGAAGCCTTTTATAATGCACTCGCAGTTGATATGGCTCTTGGATGCAGCACAAACAGTATGCTTCATATTCCTGCAATTGCTCACGAGTGCGGAATTGAAATAAATCTTGATATTGCAAACGAAATAAGTGCAAAAACCCCGAACCTTTGCCACCTTGCACCTGCAGGAAGAACATATATGGAGGATTTGGAAGAGGCGGGCGGTGTTTATGCCGTAATGAGTGAGCTTAATAAAAAAGGCTTAATCAACACCGATTGTATTACCGTAACGGGCAAGACCATAGGAGAGAATATCTCCGAATCAGTAAATCTCAATCCCGATGTTATAAGACCTATAGAAAATCCGTATTCCGAAACAGGGGGCATTGCAGTTCTTCGCGGAAATCTCGCACCTGACGGAAGTGTGGTAAAAAGAAGTGCGGTTCTTCCCGAAATGCTTGTGCATGAAGGCCCTGCAAAAGTATTTGACTCAGAAGAAGAAGCACAGGAAGCAATAAATGGCGGAAAAATTGCAGCCGGAGATGTTGTTGTAATCCGTTACGAAGGACCAAAGGGCGGTCCCGGTATGAGAGAAATGCTCAATCCCACCTCTGCTATTATGGGTATGGGGCTCGGCAGCAGTGTTGCCCTTATCACCGATGGAAGATTTTCCGGTGCAACAAGAGGAGCCTGTATCGGTCATGTATCACCTGAGGCTGCAAGCGGCGGTGTGATAGGAATTGTGAAAGACGGCGATATCATTTCGATCAATATTCCCGAAAACAGCCTTACACTTAAAGTATCCGACGAAGAAATACAAAAGCGTATGGCAGACTTCGTACCGAAAACAAAAGAGCTTTCGGGATACTTAAAGCGTTATGCGGCTTTAGTTTCAAGCGGTGCCAAAGGAGCTGTACTGAATTGAACAAATTAAAAGAATTATCACTGCGGCTTCACGCAGTATCCGTAATGCGGGATTTGCTCGAAGACAAAGTGCTAAAGTCACTTATGAACTTTTTGGATCTGACAGATGAGGCAAGTGAGACAGACAGGATTAATGCATATACACTTTTTGTTTCGGAGCTTTACAAGGCAGGTACGGAGAGTCTTACAGATTATGTAAGACGGATTGTGTTTGAGAGCGAAAATGTATATGTAAAGCTTAAAGGGAAAGGCGAAACTCCATCAGGCGTTTTGGAAAAAAGTCTTGCAGAGGACCTTAAAACCTTTGATGAGGTTGCTGCGCTTTCTTCGGAAGTGCTATGTGGCGAGAATGATTTTCTTCCGGGATATTATACCGACAAATGCAGTATAGCAAAGGAATATACAAACAGGCTCGGTAATATAGGTAAATACGGATATGGCATCTACGCAAAGTACAAAATGTTTTATATAGACGAGAAAGGCGTTATCGTTCCGGTTCAGAATCCTGATGAAACCAATCTTTCTGAACTTTACGATTATGAGCGTGAACAGAAGGTGATAATGGATAACACCAAAGCTCTGCTCAAAGGTTTTCCTGCGGCAAATATTCTTCTTACAGGCGATGCGGGAACAGGAAAATCCTCAACCGTAAAAGCAGTTGCAAATGAACTTTCGGATAATGGGCTTCGCATTATTGAGGTACGCAAAGAGCAACTGCACAAAATTCCCGCAATTCTCGATGTCCTGACAGAAAATCCGCTCAAGTTCATCCTGTTCATTGATGATTTGTCCTTCACAAAGGATGATGACAATTTCAGCAGCCTGAAAGCAATACTGGAAGGCTCTGTATCTGCCAAGTCAAATAATGTGGTAATTTATGCAACATCTAATCGCAGGCATTTGGTAAAAGAAAACTTTTCTGACCGTGAAGGGGATGATGTTCACTTTAATGATACAATGCAGGAGCTTCTGTCCCTCTCGGAAAGATTTGGTATTCAGCTTACTTTTTCGAGACCTGACAAGGCGGCCTATCTTGATATTGTACACAACCTTGCACACAAAGAAGGCATTAAATATAATGTAGGAAAGCTTGATGATGCAGCAGAAAAATTTGCGTTAAAGAGGGGTACACGCTCTGCCCGTGCCGCAAAGCAGTTTATTGACGGAATTGTCTCGGGAGGCATAACAGATATCAAGTAATATCTTTACTATGTAAATGTCGTCGGGTACAATCCGACATTTAATAATTTTGTCGTGCTTTTGGACTTGACTGACAAGAAATAACTTGGTATAATCCCCCTATAAATACTTTTGGGAGAATTGGTATGATAGATAAAATATTTGACGAAATAGAAAAGCTAAAGGACAAATACACAAATATGCTGGTTGATTTGTGCAGCATAGAGAGTAAATCAGACGACAAAGAGGGCGTAGACAAGGTGGGGGACTATCTGTGCCGAGTTGCTCTCGATATGGGTTATACCATAAAGAAAAAGGAGTTTGAAAAAGCGGGAAACGTGTATTCATTCACTCTTAATCCCGATGCAAAAATGAGTGGCGTTGCCGTTTCCGCACATATGGATACTGTTTTTGAAAAGGGAGTATTCGGCTATCCTCCCGTAAGGATAGAGGGAGACAGAATATACGGCCCCGGTGTTTTTGACTGCAAGGGCGGAATTATTCAGTGTTTGATCGTTATGGAAGCCCTTAAGAACTGCGGATATACAGACCGTCCCGTTAAGCTCATCCTCCAGAGTGACGAGGAAGTATCTTCTTCGCTTTCCGACAAGGGTACATTGGAATTTATGGTGGAGGAAGCCAAAGGCTGTGCGGCTTTCTTAAATACCGAGGGACACAGAAAACCCACTATCACCGTAGGCAGAAAGGGTATTACCGCCCGTACCATAGTAATAGAGGGCAGAGCCTGTCACGCAGGTTACTATGTGGGAGGTATAAGTGCGGTGAGAGAGGCGGCATACAAGGTAATAGAGCTTGAAAAACACAGTGATGTAAATGCCATAACCTTTAACTGCGGTGCAATCCGAGGGGGAACAGTGTCTAATATAGTTCCTGACAGATGCGAAATAGATGTGGAATTCCGCTACAAGACAATGGAGCAGAAGAAGCAAGCCGAGGATATTTTTGAAAATGTTGTAAATACTTCCTATGTAGAGGGTACAAAATCCCACTACATACAAAAGAGTGAGAGAATACCTATGGAGAGAACCGAAGAAAATGATAAACTTGCGGATATATATAACTCCGTTGCGGAAAAATACGGTTTTGAAGCTTTTGAACTTTTTGAATCTCCCGGTGGAGCTGATTCTGCATATACAACCCATGCCGGAATTCCCACAGTAGACTCAATAGGACCTCAGGGTGCAGATGGTCATTGCACAACGGAAATGACAGTTCTTTCTTCTATTCCTCGTATGGCAAAAATTATGGCAGCAGTAATATTGGAGTGTCCGGAACAAATATAACACAAAGATTACAAATGCTGTTATAACTTGAATTACAAAGGTTTTTTTGATAAAATCGCACTATGAGGTGAATAAGAATGCAAATTACAAATGATGTATTATATGTAGGTGTAAATGACCACAATATTGACCTTTTTGAAGGACAGTACATCGTACCAAACGGTATGGCATATAATTCATATGCCATAGTTGACGATAAAATAGCGATTATGGATTCCGTTGATGCCAATTTTGGTGAGGAATGGATAGATAACATCAAAAATGCACTTTCCGGCAGATGCCCCGACTATCTTGTAGTTCAGCATATGGAGCCTGACCACTCTGCAAGTATTGTTAACTTTGTCAAAGCTTTTCCGGATGCAAAGATAGTTTCTTCTTCCAAGGCATTTAATATGATGAAGAACTTTTTCGATACGGATTTTGCTGACAGACAGATTGTTGTGGGCGAGGGAGATACCCTTTGTCTGGGAGAGCACACACTGACCTTTGTCACCGCACCAATGGTGCATTGGCCTGAGGTTATTGTGACCTATGACAGCCGTGATAAAATCCTTTTCTCTGCAGACGGCTTTGGCAAATTCGGTGCATTGGATGCGGAAGAAGACTGGGCTTGTGAAGCAAGACGCTACTATATAGGTATTGTAGGTAAATACGGCGTTCAGGTGCAGGCACTTCTCAAAAAGGCGGCGGCACTGGATATAGAAATCATCTGTCCCTTGCACGGACCTGTCCTTTCGGAAAATCTCGGTTACTATATAGACCTCTACAATACCTGGTCAAGCTATTCCGTGGAGGAAGAGGGCATAGTTATTGCATATACCTCTGTGTACGGAAACACAAAAAAGGCAGTGGAATACCTTGCAGATGTTCTCAAAAAGCAGGGCAAAAAAGTAGCAGTTAACGACCTTGCAAGATGCGACATGGCAGAAGCCGTGGAGGATGCTTTCCACTACTCCAAGCTGGTGCTTGCCACCACAACCTACAATGGGGATATTTTCCCGTTTATGAAGGAATTTATAAATCACTTAACCGAGCGCAACTATCAGAACAGAACCGTTGCTTTTATAGAAAACGGAAGCTGGGCACCTACTGCAAAAAAAGTTCTCAAATCCATGCTGGAAAAGAGTAAAAATCTTAACTTTGCACAAACTGAAATTACCATTGCCTCTGCAATGAGTGAAGAAAATAAAAAACAAATAGAACAGCTCGCAAATGAACTGTAAAATTTTAAAGGAGGAATTTTGTTATGAAAAAGTATGTATGTGATGTCTGCGGATGGGTATATGACGAAGAGTTGGGTGCTCCCGATCTCGGTATAGAGCCCGGTACAGCCTTTGAGGATCTTCCCGATGATTTTGAATGTCCTCTCTGCTCAGTAGGCAAGGATATGTTTTCGGAAGAATAAGAATTTAGCCACCCCAAACCGGAAAAAGGTTTGGGGTGCTTTTTTATATAAGCCTGTATTCCGTGTACTATTTCAGTACACATGAAGAATATTTCGGGTTTACATCCCTATGCAAATTAATTATAATGAAAATGGAAAATGAGTTTTGGAGGTGTACATATTGATTACAACAGTTCTGGGCGAAATAGAGGAAAGTAAGCTTGGTGTTACCTCTCCACACGAACATATTTTCATTGATATGCGTTGTTGTGTGGATGTAACGGGAAACGAGCCTGCCCGTTTTCACGAAAAGATTGGCTTGGAAAACCGTGTGGATGTGTTCGAGGATCCCTATGCAGTTCTTGATAATGCACTTCTTGAGGGTGTGGATGATGCCGTATCAGAGCTGGAATATTATAGGTCCCTTGGCGGAAACACCGTAATTGACTGTACTCCCGACGAAATAGGCAGAGATCCCCTTGCACTGAAAGAGGTTTCTGAGCGCAGCGGTGTAAACATCATTCTCGGATGCGGACATTACTACCACAAGGCACATTTTCCCTATGTTAAGGATGCAACAGTGGACGAGCTTGCACAGGAGATGTACAAGGACCTTATCGTTGGCATCGGAGATACCGGTATCAAAGCCGGAATAATCGGTGAAATCGGCACCAGTGCGGTAATAAGCAAGGACGAGATGAAGGTTCTCACTGCCGCAGGTATGGTTGGTGCACAGACAGGCAAGGCAATCCACGTGCATACAGACCTTTATACAGAAAACGGCTTTAAGATAATAGATACCCTCACCGCAGAGGGCGTTAAGGAAGACAAGATATGTATAGACCATATTGATGTCAATATCCGTCCCGATTACATAAAGGGACTTCTTGACCGTGGTGTGTATGTTGAGTTTGATAACTTCGGCAAGGAGTTTTATGTCAACCGCAGAGAGCGTTTTGCCTATGACCTGGAAAGAATTCAAATGCTCAAAACCCTCATAGAAGAGGGCTACGGTGACAAGGTTCTTGTATGCAACGACCTTTGTTTAAAGAGTATGTGGAAGAAGTTCGGCGGTCTCGGTTACGGTCACATTCTTCGTCTTGTTAAGAATATGGCAATAGATAATGGCATACCGGAAGAAAAGTATATGTCGCTTTTAACCGACAATGTAAGGAATTTTATAGTTTAATACAAGGAGGAAAATGTAATGAATTATCCCAAAATAGAAGGTAAGGAATACCTTCAGAGAATCGAAGCACTTCGCAGTGTAATGGCAAAAGACGGTGTAGACCTTGTGGTAGGTTTCTCCAATCTTCTTGAAATCGGTATTGTAAGATACTACTGCGGATTTGCTCCCGTAAACGAAAGCTCTGCCATCGTAATCCCTGCAGAAGGTCAGGTTATTGTTTGCTCCGGACAGGCATCCTTTGACTACTGCGAGGTTCACAATGAGCTTCCCGGAAGCCGTATGGCAATCCTTCCCGAAATCGGTGAGGTAAGCGGATTTGAGTACGACACAGAAGGTCAGCTGGACTTCGAAGAGCTTTTCCAGCAGGTAAAGGCAGAACACCCCGGTGTTAAGAAAATCGGATTTATCGGCAGACTCATATTCCCGTCAATCATAATAGGCAAGCTCAAAAAGGTATTTTCCGATGCTGAGATTGTTGACTATGATGATGTTCACTATGAGCAGAGAATAAGAAAGAGCCCTGCGGAAATTGAAATATTAAAGACAAACTGGGATATGGTTTCCTCTATGTTTGAGACAGTTGTTCCCAAGATAGAGGTCGGTATGACAGAGCGTCATATTGAGGGTATGTTTGAGGCAGAAATGATGAGTCTCGGTGCAGAGAGCTATGTTCAGTCCTTTGCTCCTATGGTTGCAACAGGCCCCAAGAACTCCTACATCAGTATGTGCAGAAACACTCTCCGCAAGATAGGCGAGAGCGAAATTATCAACCTTGCCGCAGGCGTAAGCTACGAGGGCTACAACGGTATTATCTGCAGTCCCCTTGTACTTGGCGAAATTCCTCAGAAAATCAGAGATGCCGTAATGTGTGCATATGATGCATTAAACTATGCATCTGCCAAGATGACCGCAGGTACCCCCTGTGATGTGGTACTCAATGCCTACACAGAGTATCTCACAAAGAAAGGCTACATAGACTACTGCCCTTACGGAAGTCTCCACAGCACAGGTATGCTTGAGTGCGAAGCTCCCACATTCACAGTAGGAAACAAGCGTATTATAGAAGAAAATATGGCTATCTGTATAGACGCATACTTCAAGGGTATGGAGTGGGGTTCATTCCGTATTGAGGATTGCTACCTTATCACCAAGGATGGCGCAAAGAGAATGACAACCTACAACGACAAGGCTATTCCCAAGCTTTTTAAATAAGGAGGAAATCAGTAATGGAAAAAGGCAAGAAAAACTGGGTATTCTGTGACGGATATCTTCCTCCCCACGGAGATAACCCCGATTTTGAAGGACACGAAGCACTCATGCTCACAAACTTAAATGACGAAAAGGCAACAATTGAGCTTACATTTATCTTTGAGGACAGAGCACCCGAGTCCGGTATCATTGTAGAGCTTGACGGTATGAGAACAACCTGCGTAAGACTCGACAAGCCAATGGGCGAAAAGAACTTCAAGCTTGATGAGTCCGTTCAGTACACCGTATGGGCAAAAAGCGATGTTCCCATCTGTGCTTGCTTCGGCAGACTTGATGTCCGCCAGACCAATATGGCATATTACAGTGTAGAAGGCTACACATTCTGATTACGAAAAATTTCCCGTATGCAATGTCAAAAAAAGATATTGCATACGGGATTTTTTAGTGCTAAAATTCATATATAAAACCATTTGGAG